>NZ_JBZNBU010000001.1:0-9506 GCF_058530065.1 Waterburya sp.
CTAAAGCCTAAAGCCTAGAGCCTAGAGGCTTTATCTTCTAGTTACAGCTTTTGCGTAATATCAGTAAATATTAAAAACTTATGAATAAAACTATCGATAGTAGTTGACTAAAGATAAATTAGCTTAACTTGTCACCAATGGTTAATGGATAGTAGATAGTAGCATCTAGTCTCCCAAATGTGTAAGAGACTGTTTGTAAAAGAAATATTAAATAACAATAATGGATGCGCCCTACCTTTGTTTTAAAGAGTGGATCGCAAAGATCGCACTCTTTGAATAAATCAGGAATACTTTCCCCCAGTCACCCCGTCACCCCGTCACCCCGTCACCCCGTCATTCCTAGCTTTTATCTTTTGTTTACAAACAGTCTCTAACTAATTCTACTTAGGTACTTATCACTCAGCTTCTTAATCACCTGGTTATTCCATTAATTCCGAAGCCACAATCATCGAACCAATACCTTCATCAGTGAGAATTTCTAGTAATAGGGCATGGGGCAAACGACCATCTAAAACATGGGCAGCGCGGACTCCTTGGGCGAGCGATCGCACGCAGCAATTAACTTTAGGAATCATCCCTCCCGAAACTATGCCATCGTCGATTAGCTCTCTAGCTTTTTGAATATCTAATTTATTAATTAAGCTGGAGGAATCGTGAAAATCGTACATAATTCCAGGGGTATCGGTCAGGAGAATTAATTTTTCTGCTTGCAAGGCAGCAGCAATTTCACCAGCGACTGTATCGGCATTGATATTATATGCTTGCCCTGATTCATCAGCAGCAACGCTGGAGATTACTGGAACGTAGCCCGCACTTACCAAGGTTTCAACCAAGTTAGTATTAACGCTGGTAACTTCTCCGACAAAACCAACTCCTTCTTTTCCTACGGGACGAGCTTGGATCAATTTACCGTCTTTACCACACAGCCCTACCGCAGAAGCCCCTGCCCGATTGATTAGGGAAACTAGTTCTTTATTAACCCTACCAGCCAAAACCATCTCCACTACTTCCATAGTATCGCTATCGGTTACTCGCAGACCATCTTTAAAGGCTGGCTCGATCTTCAATTTTTGTAACCATTTATTAATTTCTGGGCCTCCTCCATGAACTACTACAGGACGCACTCCAACAGAGGTAAGGAAGACTATGTCATTAATTACTTTCGCTTTAAGAACATTATCCTTCATGGCAGCACCGCCATATTTAATGACGATCGTGCGATTGGCAAATGTCTGGATATAGGGCAATGCTTCGCTTAAAATACGAACGCGGTTAGCTGCGGTTTCCTTTAAGTATTCGCTATCGTAGGTCATGGGATTTTGAGAAATAAAAGATTAAATTAGGAATTGGAAATTTTTACCTGAGACTTAAGTACAGAAGGTATGGCTGCAAGAATTTGGGCAGATATTTCTTCGGGGGAAATGTTCGATGCAATCGAGATGGTAATATCTGCTTGAGCGTATAAGGGACGACGAGTTTCCAGCAATGATTCTAGTTTGTCAGCTAATGGTCTAGTTTCATCTTTAGCTAACCTTTTTTTTAAAATCTCTAGATCTACATCAAGCCAGACTACCAAACCATCCCGCAAATAGCTCCAGTTAATTTGTTGCCCAATAATACCGCCTCCCGTAGAAATTACCGAGCGAGTGTATACCGACAATTGGGATAGTACTTGGGTTTCGAGAGAGCGAAAATAAGCTTCTCCTTCGTCTTTAAAGATCTCTGTAATCGGTTTATCAGCGATTTGTTCGATAGTGCTATCTGTATCGATGAACCGATAATTTAAGTCTTTTGCCAATTGTTGCCCAACGGTAGTTTTTCCCGCACCCATCATGCCAATTAGATATACGCTAACTCCTTGTAATAGATTATTCATATAGTTTTTTAGTCATTAGTTATTAGTTGTTAGTCATTAGTTTGTAGAGTGGGCAACGCACTAAAGTACTTCCTATGGTCGCCCACCCTTACTATCAGACATATATAGTTATCTAGTTTTTTGCGACCAAACTCTGGTGGGTAGACCCCAGATATAAATAAATCCTTCTGCTGCTTTGTGGTCGAATTCATCTTCCGCACCATAGGTAGCTAAGTCAGGAGTATAAATAGAATTATCGGATTGGCGACCAACAATTACGGCATTACCCTTAAATAGCTTAATTCTCACTTCTCCCGTAACTCTTGCTTGAGTTTGTTGGATAAACCCATCTAAAGCAGTTTTGAGGGGGCTGTACCACAAACCGCGATAGATCAATTCCCCATAAGTTTGTTCGATGCCTTGTTTGTATTGAGTTACATCTGCCGTGAGGGTTAAACTTTCTAGATCGCGATGGGCGTGGATCAAAACTAACAAAGCTGGTGCTTCGTAGATTTCCCGCGATTTAATGCCGACGACACGATTTTCCAACATATCGATGCGTCCGATACCGTGTTTTCCTGCTAGTTCGTTGAGCTTGGTAATTAGAGCTACAGGAGCTAGTTTTTCGCCATTAATAGTGATAGGAATACCGCCTTCAAAGCCGATGGTAATATATTCTGGTTCGTCGGGAGTATCGGCGATCGCTTTAGTCATCAAGAAGATTTCTTCAGGAGGCTCGACCATAGGATCTTCTAGAGGACCAGCTTCAATACTGCGACCGAGTAAATTGCGATCGATACTAAATGGAGAAGACTTCTTAACGGGGAATTCTAAACCAAATTGTTCTCCATAAGAAATCGCCTCTTCGCGACTCATACCCCATTCCCTAGCGGGTGCTAGTACTTTGAGGTTGGGGTTTAATGCCATGATTCCCACATCAAAACGTACTTGGTCGTTACCTTTACCAGTACAACCATGGGCTACTGCATCCGCACCGTATTTTTCCGCAGCCTCTACCAACAATTTAGCGATTAGAGGACGCGCTAAGGCAGTAGAAAGGGGATAGCGGTTTTCATAAAGGGTATTAGCCTGAATGGCAGGAAAAGCATAGTCGCGTACGAAGCTTTCGGTAGCATCTTCGACTAAAGACTCTGCCGCGCCACATTTTAAGGCTTTCTTTTGAATCGGCCCTAATTCATCTCCCTGTCCCAAGTCCGCAGCTAGAGTAATTACTTCCTTGACTCCCCATTCATTTTTGAGATAGGGAATACAGACAGTAGTATCTACCCCGCCAGAATAAGCTAAAACAACTTTGTTAGCACGTCCCATAAAAATAACTTGCCCTTAACATAAATAAATTCAAGGGGTATTGTACCGAAAAGCACAGTCTTAGAGATATGTTTAAGATTTATTTTTGGCTCTTATGTAGATTGTTCAACTCTTCTTGCATTTTATTAGTTACCATTTCATAACATTTATCTACATATTGGCGATCGCGCGAGGCTTTTTTTCCAGTTTGAGGAAAAGCGATCGGTGGCAAAATACGAATATGGATTTGTGCTGGTAGGGGAATATTGGGTAAAGGACCAAAACTAATACCCCAAGGCAAACCTAGGTAGATAGGAAAAATTTCTGGATCGGTATCTAATAACCAAGGCATTCCCCACTTATGGAATTGTTTCATGAGGTGGTAAATATCTCCCAGGACAAATAAAGTATCGTGTGCCCCAGTGGAAATAATAGGAATAATTGGTACATTTTCTCGTAAAGCTAATTTAATAAAACCTTTACGTCCTGCCAAATTAATTTTATAGCGCTCGCGGTGGGGACGAAATACATCCTGCGCTCCCCCAGGATAGACTAGTAGGCTGGCATCACTTTGTAAAGCAGCGATCGCCATTTGGGGATGGGCTGGGATCGCCCCTGTCTGTTGGGCAATTCTGGCTACGGCAGGATTAATTTTCCAAACTTTATGGTGCATTAACCCATATACTCTACGTTGCGTACCAAAATGACGAAACCAAACATACATACTCATAATCATATCGGGAGTAGCCATACCTCCATTATGAGAACCGACTAGTAAGACTTTTTCTGGGGGAATATGCTCCCAGCCATCACTAGTAACGCGAAAATAATATTTATAAAACCATTCCCAAAATGGCATTAAGGATTTTATTATTTCGGGATCTCTTTTTTCTAGAGACCAACCGTTAGTTAATTTATTGCTATCTTTTTTATTATTCATTCAATAACCTAAGTCTCTGGTTATTGTATTAGAAGTTATAGATTTTTATCGCCCAATGCTAACACCAGAATTCTTTGCCACCATACTTTACGGACTATTGAGTATCGGAGGAGGACTACTAGGTTATATCAAAAGTAAAAGCAAAGTCTCTTTAATTTCTGGTGGAATTAGCGGTTTGCTACTGCTAATTTTGGGAGGAGCAATATATTCGGGCAACGAGTGGGCAGGAAAAGTGGCAGCCTTGATAATCGCTCTTCTAACTGTAGTTTTCATCATCCGTTGGTTTAAGACGAAAAAATTTATGCCTCCCATACCAATGATTTTCTTGGGTATTTTGTCTTTAATTATAATTTTTAGTAGTTAGTAGGGGCGGTTCGCGAACTGCTAACCAGGTACGGGAATAGTTTTTAAAATTTCTTCCACTACTCCCCCAGCAGTTTGACCAGAAAAACGGGCTTGAGGCTGCATAACCAAACGATGGGCAATTACTGACACGGCTAACTCTTGAATGTGTTCGGGAGCCACAAATTCAGAACCATCGAATAAAGCTAAAGCCTGAGCCACTTTGATCAGTGCTAAAGAAGCTCTAGGACTACCTCCTAACTGTACTCCTTCGGCAGAACGAGTAGCATTCACCAAATCTACTAGATAACGTTTCATGGTGTCGCTTACTCGGACTTGTTCTACTTGTTTTTTGAGCAAAACTGCTTCAGCCAAAGAAATACAGGGTTCGATCTGATTTAAAGAATCATTTTGCAATCGATCAGTTAGAATTTGCACTTCATCTTCAGGAGCAACATAGCCCAAACTATATTGCAGGGCAAAACGATCCATTTGCGCTTCGGGTAAAGGATAAGTTCCGTGAGAACCTATAGGATTTTGAGTAGCAATGACAAAAAATAGATCTTGTAGCTTTCTAATTTGTCCGTCTACACTGACTTGAGATTCTGCCATTGCTTCTAACAATGCCGACTGAGTACGAGGAGAAGCGCGATTGATTTCGTCTACTAAAACAATATTGGCAAAAATAGGACCTTCGTGGAAGTGAAAAGAGCGATCTCTTTGGTCGAAAATGGAAACCCCAATAATATCTGAAGGTAAGAGATCGGGGGTAAATTGAATCCGTTTGAATTTGGCATCAATAGAAGCTGCAAGGGCTTTAGCCAGAGTAGTTTTTCCCGTACCTGGATAGTCTTCTAGTAGAATATGTCCTCCACTAGCAAAAGCAGCAAGCAAATTTCTAATGGCAATAGACTGCCCTTTCATTACCTGTTGGATATTTTGATAAATTTTTTGATATATTTCTTGTCCTGTAATATCTCTTGTTATTGTATTGCCTTGGTTGACCATTATTTACTCCTGCGATCGCTTGAACTTCTTTATTTAGATTGCCCAGAAAGCAGGATAAAATTGAGCGATATTAATTAACAGGAGAAAATTTTTCCATTGATTTGATTAGGCGATCGAAATAAGGTTCTAGCTCATCTTGTAAATTAGGTTCAAATTCTTTCAAACTAAAAATTTTTAATTGTTCTAAACCCAAGATCATCGCATCCAGGGGAACTTCCAACTCTTGATACAATTGTTCCATATACCTCAAGCCGCGATCGCTTGTATACTCAGTAGATTTACCGCTAACACCATAGCTAATACACCGCAAGAAATGCCAAAAATCGCGCCAGCAAGCCTCCGCACGCATGGGAGGATATAAACCCCCTCCAGGTTCGAGGATTCCTGGATTTGCATCTAATACGACTGCTCTGGCTTTAGATACTATCTCTTTAACATTATCTCTCAATACTTTTCCCCGCTCTAAGTTGGGCGACAAACTAGGTACGAGAGTTTTTAATTTTTCGATGTTTTCATCGCTTAAATATTTTCCTTCATTATCGACAGCTTGAAAAATTGCGATCGCCTCTGGGGGATATTGCCAACTCTCAAAACTAACAATACGAGATTTTTTGATTAGTTCTTTTACTTTGTCACTGAGCATATTTGTTAGTAGTTAGTAGTTAGTTAAATTCACACCCTATATGACATATCATAAGCCTGTCGCTGCCAACAACTTTCTTCCATACCGTACCTGCCTGGTAAACTAGTACAATTTTAAATTCCATTCCTCGATAGTCGATTATTAAAATAATGTAAATTAAATTAAAGATGTATTGAAAAATGTCACTCACTAATGGATATCCAAGAAATCAAAGAGGCTTTAAATAATTCCGATCCCCAACAGAGAATGAAAGGAGTAAGAGAATTACGTAATTATGAGGCGGATGTAGCTGCACCTTTATTGTTAGATCGGGTTAAAGACGAGGAATTTTTAGTACGTTCTTTTGTGGCAATGGGTTTGGGTAAAAAAAGAAGTATGGCTGGATTTGATGCTTTGCTAGAAATGATTTTAGCCGATAAAGATCCGAACGTGCGATCGGAAGCTGCTAACTCTCTATCTTACTATGGCGATCGCTCTATTCCCCATCTCAGAAAAATGTATGAGTCAGATAATCACTGGTTGGTACGTCGCAGCGTTATTGCGGCTATGGTAGATTTAAACGCTCCTCAAGAATTATTAGAAATTTGTGAGATTGGTTTGTCAGGAGATGACGAACCTGTGATGGAATCTTGTATTAACTGTTTGGGTTTATTTGCCAACACAGAAAGAGAAACTGCTGCCCTAGGATTATTATTACCTTTAGCAGACGATTCATCTTGGCGCATTCGTCTCCAAGTAGCCAAATCCTTGGGTAAGTACAGCACTCCTGATGCGATCGCAGCTTTAAATAAACTCAAGACAGATGAGGATCATCGAGTCGTTGGTGCGGTGTTAGAAAGTCTGATTTAGATCCTTCTTTACCAAGATTTTCTCTGACAAAAGAAACAAAAATAGGACTCTTTGATAAAATACTTAGAGAAAAGTTAAAAAATATTACAAAAAACCTTAAATGAAATTATTGGTAGTTGGCGCAACTGGCACTTTGGGCAGACAGGTTGCTCGTCAGGCTTTGGACGAAGACCATGAAGTACGATGTTTGGTACGCAACCCCAACAAAGCAATCTTCCTGAAGGAATGGGGCGCAGAATTGATTAAAGGAGATCTGTGCGACAAGTCTACACTTGCCCCAGCTTTGGAAGGAGTTGATGCTGTAATTGATGCTGCCACCGCCAGAATTACCGATAATCTCAGTGCGGCAGAAGTAGATTGGCAAGGTAAAGTTAACTTAATTCAAGCTACTAAGGCTGCGGGAGTAGACAGATATATCTTCTTCTCAATTTTGAACTGCGAACAATATCCTGAAGTTCCTTTAATGGATATCAAACGCTGTACGGAATTATTTTTAGCAGAATCTGGCTTAAACTACACTGTCTTGCAGTTGGCTGGGTTCATGCAGGGGCTAATCGCTCAATACGCTATCCCGATTCTTGAAGAACAAATTGTTTGGGTATCGGGAGAAAGTACTCCTATTGCCTATATGAATACTCAAGATATTGCTAAATTTGCCATTCGTGCTTTAAGCGTACCCGAAACCGAGAAGAAAACTTTCCCCGTCGTCGGTACAAAAGCTTGGGGAGCTTACGAACTGGTAAATCTCTGTGAAAGTATGTGCGATAATAGAGCCAGAATATCCCGCGTATCTTTAGCAGTGTTGGGTTTGATGCGTCGTATTACTCGTTTCTGTGAATGGGGACAAAACACTGCAGATCGTCTGACTTTTGCCGAAGTATTAGCAAGCGGTAAACCTTTGGAAGCTCCTATGGACGAAGTTTACAAGACTTTTGGTTTGGACGTGAAGGATACCACTACTCTTGAAGAATATATGCAAGAGTATTTCACCCGCATTATGAAAAAGCTCAAAGAAATCGATTACGAAAAAAACAAAGGCAAGAAGAAAAAAGGCAAAATTCCTTACCGCAATCAATTTTAATCAATTTCGCCAAATTAAATCTAGTTTATGTATTATCCCAGCCACTAAAAAGACTGGGATTTTTTTAATGGTAGTATTTAATTGAATAAATTACTTTTAATATTAATCGAGGCAAGTCGATTAAACCCAACCCATAAAGACGGCTACTAAAATACCTACGCCAAAAATCAGACGATACCAAACAAAACTCCAAGTACTTCTAGTTTTCAAGAAATCTAACAGCCAAGCGATCGCTAGATAGGAAAATATAGCAGAAGAAATCAAACCGCCAATTAGAGGTAACATAGCGATCGCTTCTCCTTCAACGGGGCTAACTAAGTCTTTTAAACCAACCAAGCCAGCTAAAGTAATTGCAGGGATGCCTAAGAGAAAAGAATAACGGGCAGCAGTTTCGCGATCGAGGTTGCTAAATAATCCCGCAGTCATAGTCGAACCAGATCGAGATGTTCCTGGGACGATCGCCATAGCTTGAGCTAAACCAATGATAATACCGTCTCTAACGGTTAAATCCTTAAAGTCTCGTTTTTGATTGCCGATTGATTCTGCTAAAGCCAGTAATATAGCCATCACGATCGAAACAATGGCGATCGAAGTCATGCTGCGTAAAGTGTTTTCATAAAAAGGAGGCTCGAATATTGTTAGTAGCAAGCCAAAAAGAATAATGGGAATCGATCCTACCCCAATACCCACAGCCATCCAGAATTCTTGGGAATCATAATCAGAGGTACGAATTGCTTTAATCATACCTTTGGTAATTTGGGTCAGATCCGACCAAAAGTAAGATAATACCGCAGCGATACTACCCAATTGAATTACAGCAGAAAAAGATACTCCAGGATCGCCCCAGCCAAAAAAGACAGGGATAGCTTTAAGGTGGGCAGTACTGCTAATGGGAATAAATTCTGTTGCCCCTTGAACAAAACCCAAAACGATCGCCTGCCACAGGTCAACTTGTGTCGTGGCGTTTGCCGTCTCCCTAGCAATAACATCGGTGGAATTAGCTACAGCCAGATCTGATGCGATCGCCGAACATAAAATGCTTAATAAAAGACCAAAACACCCATAACAAATTAAACTAAAATATTTTTTGGTCTGCCCAGACATAATTATGTGAATCCCAAATTTAAAACATTTATTTAAGTCTTAAGTGTATCTGGGAATCATCCATAACCCAAGGTACGAAGGTTAACTTTACTACAAAATGCTGAGAAATATCAGAGAAATATTATTTTTAGCTTTGATTTATTAGGATTCCAGGCGATCGACCGATAAGAATGCGATCGCTTGGAATTACAGCCGTTTTCAGTTGAATAGCTCTCTGGGAAAATTTACTAGTTCTTAGTTCTTAGTTCTTAGTTTTTAGTTTTTAGTTCTTATACCAATTCTCAAAAGTGTCTGGAGACATCAAGACATTTATCTCTTTTCACCAAAAAACCACAACCTTTGTTTTCCCTAACCCCTACACCCTACACCCTACACC
>NZ_JBZNBU010000002.1:0-12203 GCF_058530065.1 Waterburya sp.
AAAGAGAACTTTTGATGACTAGGAGATGAGGAGATATTATCCCGCTTGACGGGACTGGGGGACAAGGAGACTAGGAGACGGGGGGACTAGGTGCTACTACCTACTACCTGCTACCTATCCTTCACTAGTCAATTAATTTGGCACGACTACTTATCCTTTATCCTTCAAAAAAAAACACCCCCCTAAATACTATTTAGGAGGTATTATGTAAGCTAAATTACTTGTTAAAGTTAGTTATATAAATTTAAAAATTACATTCCAGCAGCAACAATTTGGGCTAGGTCAACTACACGCTGAGAATAACCCCATTCGTTGTCGTACCAAGCAACAACTTTAATCATGTCGCCATCGAGAACAATTGTTAGCTGTCCGTCAATAGTAGAAGAAACATCAGTACCTTTAAAGTCAGAAGATACTAGAGGTAGATCTGTGTAACCCAAAATACCTTTCATTTGACCTTCAGAAGCTTTTCTTAATACTTCATTCACTTCTTCAGCAATGGTTTTCTTCTCAACTTGAGCCACTAAATCAACTACAGAAACGTTAGGAGTAGGTACGCGCATTGCAATACCATCTAGTTTACCTTTAACTTCGGGATAAACCAAAGCTACGGCTACTGCTGCACCAGTGGAAGTAGGTACGATGTTAGCTGCTGCTGCTCTAGCTCTTCTTAAGTCGCGGTGACTAGCATCTAGAATGCGTTGGTCGCCAGTGTAACTGTGAGTGGTGGTCATCGTACCTTTGATGATGCCAAAATTCTCGTTGATGACTTTAACAATGGGAGCTAGACAGTTAGTAGTACAACTAGCATTACTCAGGATATCAAATTCTCCTGGTTTATATTGCTTGTCGTTAACCCCTACCACATAAGTACCGATGTCGGGTCCTTTACCAGGAGCCGTGATTACTACTTTTTTTGCACCAGCTTGAAGGTGTTTGCCCGCACCAGCAGCATCGCGAAATACACCAGTAGATTCAATAACAATATCAATATCCCATTCTTTCCAAGGCAAGTTCAAGGGATTACGATCTGATACACACTTAACTGTTTTGCCATTAACGATTAGAGAATTGGTATCATAACCAATATCCGCATCTAAAAGACCTAACATGGTGTCATATTTTAATAGATGAGAGTTGGTTTTAGGATCGGAAGTATCGTTGATGCCTACCAGTTCTAGGTTGGTATCTTCTCCTCTACTTAATAAGCACCGTACAAAGTTACGTCCAATACGTCCAAAACCATTAATTGCTACTCTAACCACTTATTCTTGCCCTCAATTTTATTAGGTTAATAGTTAAAACATTCTTAATAAGACTCATCATATCGTAAAGTAACCATATTTCAAGACCCTATTTGGGATCGATCCCAAGAGCATCTTGTAGCAAAAAACTTGGTAAATTAGTTCTGCTAATTGCAAATAGATTGCGAAGGCTGCAAAATCTTATCTTTATTGCGATCGAACTGTAGAATTCAAGCTTAATTCTCTCAAATATATGTTTGAGAAAGATAAATTTGATTGTTAACTGGTTCTCCTTAATACCTAACTCAAAAAAAATCTTGTTATCATATGCCGTATTGTTTGGAACGATGACAAATTATGGAAGTGCTTTCCTTTGATTAAGGGAGTATTTTACGATCGTCGGTCGTTAGACAAAATAATTGTTTTATGGCAGGAGATAGCAGAGTGACAAAAGTAGATTTGAACGGGAAACCATTTCACTTTATCGGTATTGGCGGAATTGGAATGTCGGCTCTTGCTTATATTGTTGCTCGACATCGAGTTCCAGTGTCGGGGTCTGATTTGCGCTCCAGTCATATTACAGAACGTCTTGAGAAATTGGGAGTTAAAATTTTTCACGGTCAAGAAGCGAGTAATTTAGATTATTTTACCCAAGCTTCTAACTCTAACCCCAAACCCTTAGTTGTTACCGCAGGAGTTAGGTCGAAATCAATTGGCGCGATCGCGCCTAATAATAAACTGACAGATAATTTACCCCAAATAGTCTGTTCTACAGCGATCGCAACCACCAATCCAGAATATCAAGCAGCCAAGCAATTGGGCTGTCCGATTTTCCATCGTAGCGATCTTTTAGCAGCTTTGATTGACGAGTATGAGAGTATTGCGGTTTCTGGCACTCATGGCAAAACTACTACTAGTAGTGCGATCGCTTATATGCTTTTAGAGTGCGACTGCGATCCGACGATTATTGTTGGTGGAGAGGTGAATGCTTGGGATGGCAACGCTCGTAGTGGAAAAGGTAAATATTTAGTGGCAGAAGCAGACGAATCCGATGGCTCTTTAGTCAAGCATCATCCCAGTATTGGAGTGATTACTAATATTGAATTAGATCATCCCGATCGCTATCAAGATATTCAGGAAGTTATTAATATTTTTCAGACTTTTGCCGCTCAATGCAAAATTTTGATTGGCTGTATTGACGATCCGATAGTTAAAGCAGAATTACCTCTGACTATTAGTTACAGTCTTAATCCAGATTCAGGTGCGGATTATACTGCTAAGAATGCTACCTATGATGCGGTTGGCAGCCAGGCGGAAATTTGGGAGCGAGGAGTTTGTCTGGGAGAATTGCAATTACCTTTACTGGGCAAGCACAATCTGAGCAATGCTTTAGGTGCGATCGCCGTTGGGCGACACATCGGATTAGATTTTGCTGCGATCGCTAATTCTTTGGGTGCTTTTGGGGGAACGAAAAGAAGGTTTGAGAAAAAAGGAGAAGTTAACAATATTATTTTTATCGATGATTATGCTCACCATCCCAGCGAGATTGAGGTAACTCTAGCAGCAGCCAAACTA
Organism: Waterburya sp.; assembly: GCF_058530065.1. Lineage (NCBI taxonomy): Bacteria > Bacillati > Cyanobacteriota > Cyanophyceae > Pleurocapsales > Pleurocapsaceae > Waterburya > Waterburya sp. Next base: position 2,820 of record NZ_JBZNBU010000002.1, read on the forward strand.
AGAGTTGCAGGGAACAATCCCCTACAAAGAGTCGTCGCCATATTCCAACCCCATCGCTACAGTCGCACTAAAACCTTTATGACAGAATTTTCTCAAGCTTTTAAAGATGCCGATCTGGTTGTGGTGACTGATATATATAGTGCGGGAGAGAAAAATACTCATAACATCGACGGACAAGACTTAGCCGATGCGATCGCCTGCCATCACTCTAATGTCCTCTATCATCCCGATCTAGATTCTATCTCCGATTTTCTCGCCCAAGAAATATTGCAACCTGGAGACTTGGCAATGTTTTTAGGAGCGGGTAACCTAAATCAATCTATCTCCAAAACAATTTCAATTATCAGTAACCAGTAATTAAATGGACAATTTAATTCAACCAAGCATATCTTTAGCCAATCAAACTTCTTATAAAGTGGGAGGAGACGCACAATGGTATGCTGCACCCAGAAACTGGGAGGAACTAGAAGCTAGTTTTGCTTGGTATCAAAAACAAGATATACCCCTTACTCTACTGGGTGCTGGTTCAAATTTACTGATAAGCGATCGCGGTATTCCTGGTTTAGTTCTTTCTACCCGCTATTTCAGGAGTTATGAATTCGATGGTTCAACTGGTTTATTGACTGCCGATGCGGGGGAAGCGATCGCCAAATTAGCTTGGAAAGCAGCTAAAAGAGGTTTCAAAGGGCTAGAATGGGCTGTAGGAATTCCTGGTACTGTGGGTGGTGGCGTAGTTATGAATGCGGGAGCGCACGCTGCTTGTATGGCAGATATTTTAGTCAAGGCGACGGTATTGTCTCCCGATGGCACAATTCGAGAAGTCACCCCAAAAGATTTAGCCTATAGCTATCGTAGTTCCAATCTTCAGGGAGGTAAGGATCTGGTAGTTAAAGCAGTCATGCAACTCGAACCAGGCTACAGTAGAACAGAAATAATGGAGCTTTCCAATCAGAATTGGACGCAACGCAAAACCACTCAACCCTATCATCTTCCCAGTTGTGGTAGTGTTTTCCGTAATCCAAAACCCCATGCAGCAGGTAGACTAATCGAAGAATTAGGATTAAAAGGTTATAAAATTGGTGATGCTCAAATAGCGCATCGTCATGCCAACTTTATTCTTAACTGCGGCAGGGCTACCGCTAAAGATATATTTGAATTAATTCGTTATGCTCAAGAACAAGTAGAGTATCATTGTTCGATATCTTTAGAGCCAGAAGTTAAGCTAATCGGAGAATTCTAGGTTAGTTACTTTTTTTACAGTTAAGGTAGATAGAATTCACAATCACTATTGAACAAAATAAGAACTAAGTTATAGATATGGCAGGAAAAGGATTTGGTCCCCTCGGAAAAATGAAAGAACTTGCTGATGCTTTCAAAAAAGCTCAGGAGGTACAAGCAGGAGCGCAAGCACTCCAAACCGAATTAGAGCAAATGGAGATTGAGGGAAAAAGTGAAGACGGACTAGTTACAGTAGTTATGAGTGGTAATCAAGAGCCACTGCGCGTAGAAATTTCTCCCGATGCAATGTCTCAAGGTGCAGACGCTCTTGCTGCATCTGTAACCGCAGCGATGAAATCTGCTTATATCCAGTCTACTGAGTTAATGCGCGGACGTATGGAAGAACTTACCAGTGGTTTAAATCTTCCTGGAATGTAAATTTGAGTTAACCAAAATCTGTTAGTAGTTTTCAATGGGGGTGTTATTAGCCCTCATTTTTTATGCTGTCTATTGCTTAATTATCAAATTAATGTTATATGACTACTAACTATCGTTACAATAATTCGAGCATAACTAAAATCAGCGAACAAGATAGATATGGTAGAAGCGAAAATTGGTATTATCGGCGGTAGTGGTTTGTATAAAATGGAAGCTCTAACTGAGGTTCAAGAATTAAAGCTCTCTACTCCTTTTGGCGATCCTTCCGATGCTTTAATCGTCGGACAATTATCAGGAGCGACAGTTGCTTTTCTAGCCCGTCACGGACGCAATCACCATCTTTTACCGACCGAATTACCTTTTAGAGCTAACATCCATGCTATGAAGCAACTAGGAGTGGAATATATTATCTCTGCTTCTGCAGTTGGCTCTCTAAAAGAAGATATCAAACCTTTAGATATGGTAGTGCCAGATCAATTTATCGATCGCACTAAAAACCGTATTGCTACTTTCTTTGGGAATGGTGCAGTAGCTCATATTGCTTTTGGCGATCCGATTTGTGGCAATTTAGCTCGAATTGTCGGAGATGCCATTGAGTCTTTAGATTTGCCCGAAGTCAATTTACATCGCGGTGGTACTTATGTTTGCATGGAAGGACCAGCATTTTCTACTAAGGCAGAATCTAACCTCTATCGCAGTTGGGGTGCAGAGATTATTGGCATGACCAACTTAACCGAAGCCAAACTAGCTAGAGAAGCCGAGATTGCTTATAGTACTTTAGCTTTGGTTACCGATTATGACTGTTGGCATCCAGACCACGACAGCGTTACTGTAGAAATGATTATTGGCAATCTACAAAAAAATGCTGTCAACGCACAAAAAGCGATCGCCGAAATTGTTCGGCGAATCCACGCCAATCCGCCAAATTCGATCGCCCATTCCGCTTTAAAATATGCCATTCTAACTCCTCCAAATAATATTCCCCCTGCAACCAAAGAGAAGTTAGCTATATTTACCAAAAAGTACTTTTAAGATTTTTGAGTATCGAGCGATTTAAGGCGATCGCATTTTTAGCGATTAATCTAGATTAGAGAGGGCGATCAAGTAAATATATTCAATTTGACTTAAAATTCACCTATTTATCTTAGTATCTCAAATTAGATAGCTCGAATCTGAGTTATAACAGCTATTAGTTTTCAGTGAAATTGCTGTAGAACAAGCCGAAGAAGAATATCGCTCTCCAAAAAAAGTTTATGTATTTATTTACAAAAAAAAACCATCAAGAAAGTCGTGCTTCTATTTCCCCCACAAACAGCAGTTATATCGATCGTCACTGGCAAAAAATATTATCTGATATTCCACCCATACTAGATTTCCCCACCGATAAAGTCAGATCGCAACTAAAGTCAGAAACATCTCAAAAATATCAAACTTTAGAATTTAACCTAGATAAGTGGGATCGAAATTTAACACCAGCATTAATTAAACTTGCCCGCGATGGAGAAGTATCTTTAGCAGTGCTGTTACTTGCTGCTTTTGGCACATTGCTATATCGTTACAGCCAACAGGAAGATATCTTGATTGGCTATTGGGATAGAAATAACCAACAACAATTAGATTTATTACCCATTAAGCTTGAAATAGAACCACAGCAGCAATTCGATCGCTTATTATCTTCAATTAAAAACCAAAAATCAATTGCTGGGGAATATTTTGAGGCGATCGCTACAGATAGGGTGAAAGAAGATAGAGAATCTTTAGCCAATATTAGCTATCAAATGCTATTTGAATATAGCAAAGATATATCTAATATTACTGCTAAGAGTAAGATTAAAGAACAAAATACCAAAGAATTATGTTTGAGTGTTTTTCATGATTCCGATCGTTTACATTTGCAATTAGAATACAATTCCTATTTATTTAAGGCGGATACAATTGAGAGAATTAGTGATAATTACCTGACTTTATTACATTCAATTGTTGCCAACCCTCAAAGCACAATTGATTCTTTCAAATTAATTTCCGACGCAGAAAGGGAACAAGTACTCTACTCAAATAATCAAACAGAAGCTCGGTTCATACCCCAGTGCGTACATCAGTTATTTGAAGCAAAAGTAGAGCGCAATCCTGAAGCGGTAGCGATTATTTGTCAGGAACAAAAATTAAGCTATCAAGAATTAAACCAACAAGCCAATCAATTAGCTCGCCATCTACAAACTTTAGGAGTCAATCAAGGTACTTTTGTCGGTTTGTGTATTGAGCGATCGCTTGAAATGGTAGTAGCGGTTATGGCAATCCTCAAAGCTGGAGGGATTTATGTTCCTTTAGATATTTCTAATCCTAGTAGTAGAATAAACTTTATTATTGAAGACGCAAATATCGAAATATTGCTAACCCAGTCTAGCTTGCTAGATAAATTACCGACTCAAATAGATCGCACTATTTGTATCGATCGCGACAGGGAATTAATTACCCAACAATCTTCACACAATCTAAACTTAGCCATTGCGATCGAAGACTTGGCTCATATTGTCTATACTTCAGGCTCTACGGGCAAACCCAAAGGAGTTATGTTAGCCCATAGCAATCTTTCCCACTACGCTCAATCTCTCCAAATCGCTTTTAATATTACTCCCGATGATGTTTATCTCCATCGCGGTTCGATCGCTCTGATTGTTTCTGCCAGACAATTGCTCATGCCTTTGGCACAGGGAGCTACGGCAGTCGTACTGACCACAGAGGAAGTAAAAGATCCCCTCAAGTCTTTCGAGATTATCAAACGTCATGGAGTAACTATCGTCGATCGCGTTCCTTCTTTTTGGCGTAATTTTAGGGGAATTCTCAATAGCCAAAGTCCAGAAGTTAGAGCTAGCTTGCTAGACAATCAAGTCCGTTTAGTAGCTGCGGGAGGAGAACAAGTCACCCCAGAAATTTATCAATGTTGGCGAGAAACTTTTGACTCGGATGTCAAGTTAGCAAATATTTACGGTCAAACCGAAGGTACGGGGGTTGTAACGGTGTTTCCCATTCCCGAACATACCGATCTGGGTTTAAAATCCCTACCCGTAGGCAGCCCTATATCTAACATGAGAGTTTATTTGTTAGATAAAGATCTTCAACCAGTACCCATTGGTGTCGCAGCAGAAATTCATATTAGCGGTGCGGGAGTGGCTCAAGGCTATCTCAATCGACCCGAATTAACTGCCGAAAAGTTTATTCCCAATCCTTATGTTTCTGGAGAACGGCTTTATAAAACAGGAGATTTAGGACGGTTGTTAGGTGATGGTTCGATTCAATTTTTAGGTAGAGTCGATCGCCAAGTCAATATCAATGGTTTGCGGGTTGAATTGGGGGAAATTGAAGCAGTATTGTCTCAAAACGATCTAGTTATAGAAGCGGCGGTAACAGTAAGTCAAAACAATTTAGGAGAAACTTTAGTTGCTCATATTGTGGCTAGTTCTGACGAACAACTAAATGCTGAAATTTTGCGTCAATATCTCCAAGAAAAATTACCAGCCTATATGATTCCCAGTCGATTTGTTTTTGTCGATCGCTTTCCTCAAACCACTAGTGGCAAAATTGACTATCGCGCTCTATCGGCATTAAACATTGCTACTGAAGTAGAAGTAACCAAACCTCGCGATCGTGTCGAAGCAGAGATCGCCGAGATAATCGAAGCAATTTTAGGCATCGAACAAATCGATATTGAAGATAACTTTATCGAACTGGGGGGCAATTCTTTACTCGCAGCGCGATTGGTAACAGAAATAGAAAATCGTTATGGAAACACCTTAGCCATATCCGCCGTTTTTCAAGCAGCTACCGTTAAAAGCTTGGCTGAGTTAATCAGAAAAGACTCGAAATCTAATCAACCGAAAAGCTATATTCCTTTTAAAGAAGGAACTTCCAACATAACTTTGTTTGGCATTCACAACTTAGGTTATGGTTTGGAATTTTATCGACCTCTGGCTAAATATTTAGACCCCGCGATCGCTCTTAGTGGATTATCTACTTCTTTCAGCAACGAACCAGATTTACCTCATTTTCGAGATATTACTAGCCTGGCAGATTACTACACGGGCAATTTACAGCAAATTCAACCCCAAGGACCTTACTATTTAATGGGAGTTTCTTTTGGCGGTATAGTAGCTTATGAAATCGCTCAAAGACTAGTTTCTCAGGGGGAAAAAGTTAATTTTCTCGGATTGTTGGATACCCATTGCCCCGACAATTCGGCAACCCTGCAATCTTTTCCTTTAAAAAAACGTCTGCATCTACATCTTAATAAAATTCGTACTCATGGCTTAACCCACATTAGAAATCGACTTAGATGGCGCGCTCAAGCAACTATGGATCGGAGTCGCTATTTTCTCTATCAAGTTGACTGGGTACGAGATAATCTGATCGATCGCACTAGCCGTAATTACGCTCAGGTAGAATATTTGAAACAGTTAAAAGAACACAATCTAGTCAATCAAAACTATCAAATCCAATCATATCCCGATAAAATCTATCTGTTTCGCGCTACTGAAGACTACGATCCCAAACTAGAATGGCAACAACTAGCTCAATCTGGTTTATCGATCTGCGATATTCCAGGAGAACACCTAGACATTCTACAAGAACCAAACGTGCAAATTCTGGCGGAAAACCTCAACTCGATTTTGTTGGAATAGTGGTTAGTTTTGACTTCTGCCTTCTGCCTTCGATTGACTTCGTAATACATCCAGCATCCAATAGATTCAATTTTTGGGTTGTAAACACACTACAGCGATCGCTGGTAATTTCTAAGAGCGATCGCTCGTTTTGTTCTAAGTTGGTAATTGCTTCTTTAGTTTCTGGTTGAAATTGATTTAACCAAGAGTTATTGGCTAAATACTGACTGGTAAAACTATCGCGATCGACCAGCCAAAAATCTATCTCATAGCGATCGATAAAATTACTAACTTCTTGGGGATTGGAACTATAACTGGCTCGAATTAGATCTTTTGTTCTTTGACGTATTTGTTGATAATAATTCCAATGATAGGGAATGCCATATTCTTCTGCGACTAAAACCGATCGCTTTGCCAAACTAGGAATGAAATCCGCTTCTTGGCTCAAACTAGCAATTAAAATATCTTTGGGTTGCTGTTGTAAAAATTCATAAAGTTCGGTGGCTTCTCCCGTCACATAACCCAAACGGTAGGGATAAGACTGCACTGCATAGGTGGGATAGAGAATTGCAGCGAGTATTGCAGCAATAATTAGCGGACGTAATTTTTGGGCAGATTGGCTGATTTTGGCGATCGCAATAGTTAAAACAATGCCATTAACTAAGGCAATAACGATTCGACTAGTATGTTGGCTATAGCGACTGGGGAGGTGGAGTTGAAACAGTAGCAAGTGAGCTAAAACATATAGTATTAGAGAAGCTAGTAAGATTTGTCCGATTATTTTTATTTGAGGCTGGACGTATTTTGCCAAAGGAAATTTTTGGCGATATTTCAGCAAGAGGGGCAATAATAAACCAAAAGAAGATAGCAAAACATATTGCCATTCTCTGGGAAAATAACCGCTTCTTTCTCCTACCAACCAAAAAGACCAAAAATTATCGAAGAAAAATCTACTTCTGCCTCCAGGATAAAATTCGGGGAGTTGCTTGGCTAACTCTAAACTAATGACTGTATGAGAGTCTGTATTTTGAAACTTATAAATGGCTATAACTATTGCAGCCACAACTATACCGACAAGATAAAACTTTTTTGGCGACGGGCGATCGACTAAATTAAGACAGAGAATTCCTGTAGAGATTAACAATACCTGGGGATAAAATAACCCCTGCAAAGCAATAAATAGAGAACAAAATAATAGATTCTGGCGTAATAAATAATAAATAAAGCCCAAAAACAAGACATAAAAAAAAGCTCTGGGCGTACCAGAAACCAGATCGTCCAACATCCACAGATTTTGATTGAGTAGCAAACTAGCGCAAAAACCAGCAAAAGGAAGAGGAAAGATTTCTAGAGTTACCAGAAACAGATAAATACTCGTAGCAACTCCCAAAATCAAAGGCAGAATCTTATTAAATAAAAAAGGTTCGATGCCACAAATATTAGCCAGCCAATAAACAAACTTATAACCAGCAGGAACAACGGAACTAAAATAATCGGCAATTAAATCGTTAGGAAATAAATCGCGATCGCTCAACCTTTGCAACCAAAAAACGTGCTGTCTGGCATCATCTTGTACTGTATAAGCCGAATCAAAAGCCAAACCAAACCCAGAGAGAGCAAACAAAACTGCAACAAAAATACTAGCAGCCAACCACAAGTACTTGCGGGAAATTAAATTTGTCATTTGGGCTGGTTAAAGGGAAATGGGGAAAGGGAAAAGGAATATTTCCTAGCATTAATTTTCAACGAACAAATAGATTATCTAAAAACTAATTACTAATTACTAATAACTTTATTGACTTAAAGCTTTAAGAAACTTCTGCAAGCTACCCAAAATATTTTGTTTTCTCTTGGGTTGAGCATTATCTTGATTCTTTCCTGGAGGATTGATTAACTCCATCATTAGACGGTCTAAATCTTCTCCCATTGGCTTAGTAGCCAATTCCGTCGCCAATTCGTAGTTTTCTTCCTTTGCCTCATTTTCTAGCCAAATTTGCCACCCTGAGGGATGGCAGCGCAACACAGCACCACCATCAATGGGGCGGAGATGATAGCTAGAATAAATATTTTTAATAAAACGCTCTCTTAATTGTCTGGCAGCTAAACCAATACCTACTACCGCTACATCTTCTAATTGAGGTATCAGAAAAATTATGGGACGATCTTCCGCTATCTTACTTAGTTTCTCCGCCCGATCCACTTCCACCGAAGAAGGACAAGCCAGAATAAACATTTCATCCTCAGGAGAAACTTGAGATTCAATGGGAGTAAAACGACTTCCCATATCAGTTACGGCAAATGGTTTTTCTCCCCAATTACGCTTGGCTAAAGCTGCTGCACCAGTATCGGGAAACATTACTTTAACTTTCGTGCCATCTTCAGCAAATAAATGAGCAAACTGTAGAGCGAGTGCTTCTGATTGCAAAGCGATTTCGGGAATAACTAATTCTACTTGAACTAGCTTATAACCATCAGCGATCGCATTTTTAGTAGCTTCTTTAGCTTGTTCGATAGCAGCTTCAAGAGTGGAAGGAAAAGTATTCATCTACGAATTACAACTAGGTATTAATCTCTATTGTAGCGACAGAGGTTCGTTTAACCAAAAAGCCTTTGGCTTCTCTCGAAAATGACAAGATTTAATATTGTCGTAATTTTCACTTGAATACCATAATCTGCCCTTGAGTCCTAAATATATATCTGCCAGACTGAAACAATAGTTTGCGATTTAATAATTGGTGCTATGATAACCTACAATTATAATTCTAAAAAACGTCCATAATATATATATCAAGTTTTTTATGATTTAAAGTCAATTAAGGTTAGTCAGATGCAATTTCTTGTGCTATCACAGTGCTTACTGCGTAAATTAATTGAAGCTAGAGATTTATCGTGTTTTGATGATTGAGACAAGACAAAAATTGATTGAATCGGGTTTATCTATCCACAGTTGAAATTGTTGATTTGTACATCGATCGCCAGACCAATAGAAATCTAGTAGACTGCATTTATTCAAGCATCAATATTTTTAGACTTAAAGTGAAAATTTATATACCACTTTTTTATTCTGAAAAAG
>NZ_JBZNBU010000003.1:0-9050 GCF_058530065.1 Waterburya sp.
GAAACGGCTGGATCGTTTTGGCTGGGAGTTTGCACGATTAATTTAATATCTAGCTTAGGGGCTTCTGCTGCCATCATCCAAGCTAATTGTCCGCCACCAATTACCCCAACTCGTTTGCCTTCCATGACTACCTCAAGCTGTTTTATTCCATTAACCAGTTTACTAGTTTATAAACCGATAAAAGCTAATAAATTCCTACGGTATTTAAAACTAGAATTTAATAGTTTAAATGCGATCGCGATCGTATCTTCGCCTACAAGAAATATTTAAACTTGTAGTAATTCTATATAACTACCGATATGTAATCGTGAATAAAAAAGAGGCGATCGCCCTACTAAATAGAGAGCAAATAAAAAAAATAAAGCAAGCTAACGATATTCTCAAAAAAGATAATAAGGCAATGAAGGAAGTTGTCGATCGCATTAAGTTGAAATTAGCTATTGAAGTTAAACACTTACTTAATTTTAAAGATAGTCAAATTAAAAAAGGCTTAGTTAAACTACTCGATTCTACTTTAGGATAATTGCGATCGTGAACAAACGTAAAAATCAACTCAGAACCTACAAAAAACTGAAGTATCGCCAAGTTCAGCAGTATCTTGAGTTTGTTACAACCTGCTAAAACTGAAGCTATATCTCATTAAAACTCATAAAAAACAAATTAGTCTTCTGAAGCTGAGTAAAAGTAAGTTATCAAAGATTTATCGACAACTTAGAAGATACGGAAATTAGTTAATGAGAATGACTATAAATTTTCCCAACAGCAAACCCACACCTCAGGTTGTGGGTTTATTTTTACGCTAATTTGCTGCAATGGATTTAATAATCCTGGAAACTTAAACGACTAGAAAAGATCCCAAGAATCTGCATCTTCGTTGTAATTGTTGTCAAAACCATCAGTGTCTTTCAATTCAGCGTCACCAATATCGACTAATTCATTACCGTCAACGCTTATAATTCCATTATTAATCTCAATGTTGGCGTCAGCACCCACTCCAAAGATTCTAATCTTATCGGCAAAACCATCGGCATTAAAATCTGTAATGCGATCGACTCCAGTTCCTATTTCAGCAGCAAAAAAGCTGAAGACATCGTCTCCAGTACCGCCACTCATTACGTCACCGACAGCAACTTCTAAAGGATTACCATCTTCACCTACATCTTCACCTAATGACTGACCGAGACCACCGATTAAGATATCGTCACCTTGACCGCCAAGAAGAGTATCTGCACCAAGACCACCTCTAAGTATATCGTCACCTAGACCGCCTCTAAAAACGTCACCGCCAGTACCGCCTTGAATCTCATCATTTCCTTGCCCAGTGAAGACATTAGCATCTCCCGCACCAGTAATAATTGTGTCGGTAAGTTGACCACCAATAATCCCTACATCAGCATCACCTCTAATTTCTACAAAACTTTCTTGATCTGGCGGACAAATAACTTCTAATCCACCATCGGCTCCCGTTGTTTCTAAAATAGCTTCGGTGTTGTTATCGTTAACAATATTCGACATAAATAGTACTCTCTATTACAATGCTTTTCTCAATTTAATTACTCAATTAATGATTTTGTTTACCCATCGCAATTTATTAAGCTAATCCTAAATTACAATTATTTAAGCCTCAACAATATAACAAAACTAAGCAATAAAATAATATTCGCCAAACTACTACTTATATAGTATTTTTAGATATTAAAATGTCAACGGTAGATACAACTAAAAATTCTGATTAGTAATAAGAATAAAAGCAATCTTTATGAAAGTAATTGAGATAGTATTTAATACATAACCATGATTTTTAGATAATTAAATCTTCAAAAAATAAACTCACAACCTAAATTGTGAGTTTATTTATACGCTAATTTGCTGCTATAGATTTAATAATCCTGAAAACTTAAACGACTAGAATAGATCCCAAGAATCATTCTTTTCTCCTTCAACATCATTAAACTTAATTTCTACACCACCTTCTACATCACCAATATTGACCAAATCTTGACCGTTAACAGATACAACTCCATTTTCATATTTAACATCAGCGTCAGCACCTACACCAAAGATTCTGATCGTATCGGCAAAATCGTCGGCTTTAAAATCTGTAATGCGATCAACTCCAGTTCCTATTTCAGCAGCAAAAAAGCTGAAGACATCGTCTCCAGTACCGCCACTCATCACGTCACCGACAGCAACTTCTAGAGGATTACCATCCTCATCTACTGTTTGACCGAGACCACCGATTAAGACATCATCACCTTGACCGCCAAGAAGAGTATCTGCACCAAGACCGCCTCTAAGTATGTCGTCACCCAGACCGCCTCTAAAAACGTCACCGCCAGTACCGCCCATAATGGCATCGTCTCCATCGCCAGCAAATACATCAGCATCCCCAGCACCAGTGGTAATCGTGTCGTTTAGTTTACCACCGACAATACCAACTTCGGCATCTCCTTTAACCTCAATTATATTCTCTTGATCTTGCTGTCCAACATGATCGAGACCACCGTCAGCACTGGTAGTTTCCAGCAAAGTTTCGGTGTTATTATCATTAACAATATTAGACATAAATAGTACTCCTTATTACAATATTTTTCTCAATTAAATTAATCAATTAATTATTCTATTTAGGCATCTCAACTTAGTAGTATTATCTGAAAAACAACTATTTTACTCTTGGTTATCTAGAATACAAAATATTCAAGTAATAAAATATTTTTAGCCAAACTACTGTATATATATTGTGTTAATAGATATTAAAATGTCAATGATAAATACCGCAGATTTTCTATAGCAAAATACAAAGTAGTAAAAATAATAATAATTTTTGTTAAGGAGAATAGTTGGGTCAAGTCTTTCAAGGGTTTTAGTGAAAAAACAATCACCAATCAAGCTGACTTATTATAGCTATTTTATTTGGATAAAAGATATATTTATCTCAGTACTAATACTGATAAAAAGACAATAAAATATTTTACTTTGAAAAAAGCAGCAAAAATACCGAGAAATTAGTTAAGGGAATATATTGGAATTTAGCTTGATTGAATTATTGATTTCTACCGAAATTATTTGAGATTAAATAATTATATTTTATAAGAATGTTTTCTGTTGTTTGCCAATTCAGTAAAAACTATAATTTAAAAATAGTTTAAAAGAAATTTTCTCAAAAAATAGTAGTTTATACTGATGTCAATCTGACAAACTCTGAGATAAGGCAAAAAAAATACTGAAAAATTGTGACAGAGTTCCAGCTATTAGGTCAAAATTGAAAAGCACAATTAAATATTGAATCAGATAAAATCCCCAACAATGGAATGGAGTAATGCCGAACCTGCTATTAGCGTTATAATTCCTACCTACAACTGCGATCGCTATATCGCTCAAGCAGTAGAAAGTGTATTAGAACAAGAAAACTGTAGTTACGAAATATTAGTAATTGATGATGGATCGACCGATGCCACCGAACGAGTCTTGATGCCCTATGGCGATCGCCTTCGCTATATCAAACAAAATAATCAAGGAGTGGCAGCAGCACGCAATTATGGCATTAACCAAGCTAGAGGCGATTTAATTGCTTTTTTAGATGCTGATGATTATTTTGCTCCAGGAAAACTAGCCCGTCAGGCAGATATCCTCCAGCAACGCCCCGATCTCGGTATGGTGCATAGTGGCTGGCAAAGAGTAGACGCAGAAGGAAATAAGTTATTAGATGTTTGTCCTTGGGAATATATACCTGAATTAAATCTGGAAACCTGGTTGCGTTGGAAACCAGTGCTACCTAGTGCAATGATGTTTCGTCGAGAGTGGTTGCAATATGTCGGCGGGTTCGATCCTCGTTTTCCTCCCGCAGAAGATACTAATTTGGTGTTGAAGCTAGCTCTCAAAGGTTGTAAGACAGCTTGGTTACGTCAAGTTACCGTTTACTATCGGCAACACGATGCTAGTGCTATGCACAAAGGTTTGCCCCAAGCTCGATCTTTAGTAGCAGTTACCGACGATTTCTTCGCTCAACCCGATTTACCCGATTCCGTGCGTTTAATGGAGCAATCGGTTCGTTATGGCACGCTAATTTGGATTGCTTGGTATTTACATTTCACGGGTCATCAACAAGAAACTGTAGAATATCTCAAGCAAGCCTGGCAATATCGTCCTAATTCGGGTATGGCAACCGTAGTCAGTTGGATTGAGAGCTTTGCCGAGTTTTCGGACAACTGGGGTGTAAAATTTAACGCTAATAAGTTAACTAGTTCGCCAGAATGGCAAGAATTGATTCAATGGATTACTAACACCAAGCATTAATTATTTATTATTGATTTACTTATGACTATTGCACGGACAATTTGTGTGGGGTTTCTAGTTCTAATTGTCGTTGGCACAATCTTGCTGATGATGCCTTTTGCTACGTCTTCAGGAGATTGGAATAGTTTTGTCACAGCTTTATTCACTTCTACCTCTGCTGTCTGCGTTACGGGGTTAGCGGTAGTAGATACGGGGAGCGATTTTTCCTTTTGGGGACAATTAATTATTTTGTGTCTGATTCAAGTTGGTGGTTTGGGCTACATGATGACTACCACCTTTCTGATTTTGCTATTGGGCAGAAAATTCGACCTCAGACAAAAATTCGCCATTCAAGAATCATTCGATCGCCCTTTTTTGCAGGGCAGTAGTAATTTAGTGCGATCGATTATTGCTACCACTGCGATTTTTGAGATTACAGGCATTTTCTTACTATTAAATACCTTTGTTCGCGAATTCGGTTGGTCTACGGGTATATGGTATTCCATTTTTCATAGTATTAGTGCGTGGAATAATGCGGGTTTTAGTCTTTTTTCCGATAGTTTGGTGGGTTATCGTTCTTCTTGGGCAGTGAATCTAATTATTCCTGGGTTGGTTATTTTTGGTGGTATTGGCTATCAAGTAATTATCGAGATGTATATCTGGTTGACTAATAAAATTAAAGGCAAAGCTGAAAGATATTGTTTTTCTCTTAATTTTAAAGTAGTTGTCAGCACCACTATTTTGCTTTTAATTGTTGGTACGATCGCTTTTTTCCTAACAGAATTGCACAATCCTGCTACATTAGCCAACTTAAGTTTTGAAGATCGATTCCTTGCTGCTTGGTTTCAGTCCATGAGTACGAGAACGGCTGGTTTTAACAGTATCGATCTGGGTAATATGACCACTGCGGGTTTATTTATCACGATGGGCTTTATGTTCATTGGGGCGAGTCCTAGCGGTACGGGAGGGGGCATTAAAACCACTACCTTTAGAATTTTATATAACAGTACCAAATCTGTTTTGCAGGGCAAAGATGAAGTGGTTCTCTACCAGAGAGAAGTACCCAGTACCTTAATTCTCAAAGCTGTAGCGGTAGTCTTCGGTACAGCTGCATCGATTGTGATGGTGACTATTTTTATTGCTGCGATCGATACTGAATTTGAGTTTTTGCCCATTTTGTTTGAAGTTATCTCTGCTTTTGCCACAGTGGGTTTATCTACGGGTATTACTTCTAGTTTTGCCGTCGCTTCTAAAATGATCTTGGTCTTTGCTATGTATATTGGCAGGGTTAGTATTTTGATGGTAATAGCTGCAATTATTGGCGATCCTAGCCCCAGTAGTTTGCAGTATCCCGAAGAAAATCTTTTAGTAGGGTGAAGAATGGTTAGTAGGTATTGGGTAGGGGCGGTTCGCGAACCGCCCTTACTTTTTCCAGTCCCCTATTACCTAAATAAATTATTTTTATCAATTGGATTTAGTATTATTAGATATCCATAGATTAAAATGCCATTAGTTAGAATCAATCAGAATAAGAGGCAAAATTGAAATCTCTCAACTTTTTAACTAACACCCGTAGTAAAAATCGCCAGTTTGCCGTCATCGGTTTGGGACGTTTTGGTCGGGCTGTATGTACGTCCCTACACAAAATGGGTTATGAAGTTTTGGGCACGGATATCGATCAGAAATTGGTAACTCAGGTTCTAACTCAAAAAGTTGCTTCTCATGCCATTCAATTGGATTCTACCGAACCAGAATCTCTTAAAGAAGCGGGTATTTTTGAGATGGATACGGTGATTGTCGCCATTGGTAACTATCTCCAAGAAAGTATTATTACTACTTTGAACGTTAAGGAAGCAGGAGTAGAACACGTAGTAGCAAAAGCGTCTTCAGAGATTCACGGCAAAGTTTTGCGACGAGTAGGAGCAGATCGGGTTGTTTTTCCCGAATATGAAGCTGGTTGCACTTTAGCCAGTACTTTAACTCAACCAGGATTTCTCGAACGCTTTGAACTAGATACAGAAAATAGTATTGTCGAAGTGTTAGTGCCAGAGGAGTTTCACGGTAAAACTTTAGCACAGTTAGATTTGCGCAAATGTTATGGTTTGAGCGTGTTGGCTTTGGGAGACGGTCAAAAATTTGTTACCAACCCCAATCCAACCCAGGTATTAAAGAAAGGACTTGTCATGGTAGTTATTGGCAGTAATAAAGATCTTCAGCGATTGCCAATTTAATTTGGGTTGATTGTCGATTGGCAATATTTGGTGTATCTCAGAAGAGCTATATCTAAGATTAAGCTGGTTTTAAGTTTTAGTTTATTTAATAGCATTATGCCCAAGATTGACTCAATCAGACGTTAAATTAAATGACTACTAATAGAATTAATATCCCAGTCTTTAAACCTCAACTAGCTACATTAATTTTAATTGGAATCGTAATCTTAGCAGCAGGAATCGCTCTTTTGTGGGCTGCTGGAATCGGCGTAATTGGAGACTTGTTTGCATATCTAAATTTATTGCAAGAACAACCACCAATGTGGCTACAAGCACCAATGCTAATGAGTCGCTTTTTACTGTTCCCTTCGATCGCGACTTTTATTTTAGTTTTCATTATTATTAGAGCTTTTCCCGAACCTCGTCCTGTGGCAAGATTTTTAGTAGTCAGTATTTTATTAGTTTTAACTTTTATTTACGTCCAATGGCGATCGCTTTCTACTTTGAATTTGAGCGATCCTTTGAATGGGGTTTTTAGCATTACTCTCTTTGCTTTAGAGATGTTCGTTCTCTTTAGCGGCAGTCTGCAATTATTTTTGATGCTCAAGGTCAAAGATCGTCGTAAGGAAACCGACGCTCTATCTGTAGCCGTGGTAGAAGGAAAATTTAAACCAACGGTAGATATTTTTATTCCTACCTATGACGAACCTGAATTTATTTTGCGCCGTACTGTCATTGGCTGTCAGGCGATCGATTATGACCGCAAAACTGTTTATTTATTAGACGATACCAGACGAGAAAATATTGCCGCACTAGCGCGAGAATTGGGCTGTGAATATCTAACTCGCCCCAACAACGACCATGCTAAGGCGGGTAACGTCAATCATGCTATCCCTTTAACCGAGGGAGAATTTATTGCTATTTTCGATGCGGATTTTATTCCCACCAGAAATTTTCTACACCGCACTTTAGGCTTTTTTCAAGATGAGAAATTGGCTTTAGTACAAACTCCCCAAAGTTTTTATAATACCGATCCTATTGCTCGGAATTTGGGCTTAGAAAACGTTCTCACTCCTGAAGAAGAAGTATTTTATCGCCAGCTACAGCCGATTAAAGATGGTGCGGGGAGTGTAGTTTGTTCTGGGACTTCTTTTGTGGTGCGACGCAATGCTTTAGAATCCATTGGTGGGTTTGTTACGGACTCTTTGAGCGAAGATTACTTTACGGGTATTCGCTTGTCTGCCAAGGGTTACCGTTTGGCTTATATCGATGAAAAATTAAGTGCGGGTTTGGCAGCCGAAAATATTGCCGCTCATGCTACCCAAAGACTGCGTTGGGCAAGGGGTACTTTACAAGCCTTTTTTATTAAATCTAACCCTCTGACCATTCCTGGTTTAAATCCCCTACAAAGATTGGCTCACCTAGAAGGTTTGTTGCATTGGTTTACTAGTTTAGCGAGCGTCTTTTTCTTACTGATGCCTTTAGCCTATGCTTTTCTCAATGTAATTCCCATTCGAGCTACCACTGATGAACTATTAATTTTCTTCTTGCCCTATTACATAACTCAATTGACAGTTTTCTCTTGGCTTAATTATCGATCGCGATCGGCTATCCTATCGGGTATCTATGGTTTAGTATTGGCATTTCCCCTTGCTTTTACAGTAATTCAAGTGATGCTCAATCCTTTTTCCAAGGGTTTTAAAGTCACTCCCAAAGGCACTAAAAGCGATCGCTTTTCTTTTAATTGGAAATTGGCTTTTCCTTTATTAATTTTATTTGCTTTTACGGCTTTTAGTTTGTGGTCTAATCTTTGCGCTTGCGCTTTGGCAGCAATGCACGAATCTCCTGAAATGGCGGAAAGAATGCGAGGACTAAATTTAGGTTGGATTTGGAGTGCTTATAATTTAATTAGTCTGGGTACGGCTTTATTAATTTTATTAGATGTTCCTAAACCCGATCTTAATGAATGGTTTAGCTTGCGAAGATTGGTGAAATTAAATTTGGCAACTTCAAGGGGAATCAAGACTTATTGGGGAGTCACTACCCGCATATCAGAAACGGGAGTAGATATTTCTCTAACTCAACCAATAGATCGTCTAATTTCGGGCGAAACTATTGCAGCAGATATTTCTCTTTTAGAAGAGAAGATCGATCTCACAGGAAGAGTAGAAAAAGTACAATTAAATGGCGATTTTTATAGCTTACAACTACAATTCGATCCTTTAACTTTGGAACAAGAAAGACAATTAATTCCGTTACTATTTTGTCGCCCAGGGCAGTGGAAAAGAAAAGATACTCCAGGAGAATTTCATTCCTTATGGTTATTAATTAGAATTTTATTACGTCCCAAAGTATTATTCGATCGCAATCCTAAAATTAATGCGATTAATGTAGCTCAGACTTGATAAAGGGCTGCGCCCAGTTATTAGTTATTAGTTAGGGACGTTTCATGAAACGTCCGTACTAGTTATTAGTTCCAATCAGATAAGGAAATATATTGATCCTAAGAACCATAGGTCAAAAGAAAACTTGCGTAAATACATTGTCGCTCGATCCTTTGTGAGA
>NZ_JBZNBU010000004.1:0-26878 GCF_058530065.1 Waterburya sp.
GATATCGATATGTCTCCCGAAGAGTTGGGGAGAGTGCTGACTATAGCAGGATTTGAACTAGAAGAACTAATCGATCTGGGGGCGAATGCTGACGGGGTTGTGGTTGGTAGGGTGTTGCAACGGGATAAGCACCCCAATGCGGATAAGTTGAGCGTCTGTAAAGTGGATGTGGGTGCAGACGAACCTTTGAGTATTGTCTGTGGTGCGTCTAACGTGCGGGCGGATATATTTGTTCCTGTAGCTACAGTAGGGACATATTTACCTGCAATTGACTTGAAACTCAAGCCGACTAAATTGCGGGGCGAACCTTCGGCGGGGATGATTTGTTCTTTGACGGAGTTGGGTTTAGAGAAGGATTCTGACGGCATACATATCTTTGAAGAGGATAATATTCAGCCTGGGGATGACGTGCGCCCGTTGTTGGGTTTGAATGATGTAATTTTGGATCTGGCTACTACTGCTAACCGCGCCGATGCTTTGAGTATGGTGGGTATTGCGCGGGAGGTTGCTGCTCTTACTGACACGGAGGTTAGACTTCCAGAAGTTAAGTCACAGGATATTGTTACAGATAGTTCTTTAAAGGTAGAGGTACAAGAAACCGATGCTTGCATGGCATATATCGGTACGGTATTGGAAGGGGTGAAAGTAGAACCTTCTCCTAGTTGGTTAAAGCAAAGATTGGAAGCAGCAGGTACTCGCCCCATAAATAATGTGGTGGATATTACTAATTACGTTTTATTAGAATGGGGGCAACCTTTGCACGCATTCGATCGCGAAAAACTGCAACAGGTAGCAGGAGGTAGTGGTGATTCGCGAATCACCACTACTATCGGGGTGCGTTTTGCCAGAGAAGGAGAAAAGTTAAAAACGCTCGACGAACAAGAAAGGGATTTAACTACTCAAAATTTATTAATTACTGCCAATAATAAACCCGTTGCTTTGGGGGGAGTTATGGGAGGCGAATCGACAGAGGTAGATGATAACACTACTAATATTGTCTTAGAAGCAGCTTTATTCGATCCTGTAGCTATTCGTCGTTCTTCTCGCGCCCAAGGTATGCGTAGCGAGGCTTCTACTCGTTACGAACGAGGGGTGAACCAAGTTGAATTAGAATCTGCTTGTAAACGTGCGATCGCATTATTACAAGAATTGGCTGGTGGTACTCCCAAAGCTCAAGCAATAGCTGACAGTAGAGTAGACTTCTCTAGTTTACCCGCGATCGAATTACGTTTGAGTCGCATCAATCATCTTTTAGGGGAAGTTAAAAAGGAGGAAAGACCCCGCGTACCACAAGGGCATAATATCGCCGACAGGCGCAAGGGAACGCTTTCCGATGATGATGGTTTGGGCTACATTGAAGCCAGCGATGTGGAAAGAATTTTAGGCGCATTGGGCTGTAAATTAGAGCTAGTTGCAGGAAAAGAAAATATATGGTCGGTTAAAGTTCCTCCTTACCGCTATCGCGACTTAGAGCGCGAAATTGACTTAATTGAAGAAGTCGCTCGTCTCTATGGATACGATCGCTTTATCGATACTCTACCTGCTAAAACCGAACCTGGGCAATTATCTCCCGAATATCAGATTAAAAATAAACTCCGCGCTGTGTTGCGAGGGGTAGGTTTAACAGAAGTAGTGCAGTATTCCCTAGTTAAGCCGACAGGAAAAGAAGTAACTTTGGATAATCCTCTGTTTGCGGAATATTCAGCGTTAAGAGGCGAATTATTTTCTGGTTTGCTAACTTCCTTTGCCTATAATTTAGACCAAGGTAACGGCGCATTAAATGCCTTTGAAATCGAACGAGTATTTTGGCAGGAAGGAGAGGAATTAAAAGAGAAAGATTCTCTCGCGGGAATTATGGGGGGAAATATTACCGCCAAAGGCTTGTGGGTTAACGGCGGTAAAGGTACGCCTATGACTTGGTATGATGCCAAGGGAGTATTAGAAAATGTTTTTAGCAATCTCGGCATTAGCGTTGAATATCGCCCTGAAAAAGACGCAGAAAGACTCCATCCAGGGCGTACTGCTGCTCTATGGTTGCAAGGGAGAAAATTAGGTGTCTTCGGACAAATTCATCCCCAATTAGCCCAAGAGAAAGATTTACCCAACGAGGTATATCTGTTTGAATTAGACTTTAGCTTGTTACTCACCGTCTTAAGCCGAGACTCCATTACTACACCCAAGTTTAAATCCTATTCCACCTATCCAGGTTCGGATCGGGATTTAGCTTTCTTCGCACCTCTAGATCTTTCTGTGGCTGACATTACTAAAGTGATGACTAAAGCAGGAGGTAAACTACTACAACAGGTAGAAGTTTTCGACGAATATAAAGGTAAAAATGTCCCGGTCGGACAAAGAAGTCTGGCATTTAACTTAGTTTATCAAGCAAGCGATCGCACTTTAACCGATAAAGATGTCGATCCCGTCCATCAAAAAGTTCGCGATACTCTAGTCAAAAAGTTTGATGTCACTCTTAGAAGTTAATTTCGGTAATTTAATTAAATAGTCAAAATTTAAAGCTTAACTGAATTTTAGTTGAGCTTTTTTTCTGCATTACAATAAAAAATCAAAGAGCAAATATTCGGCTCTACCGAACCCGTGATGCAAAATCGACTGAAAATAGCCAAGTTAAAAAACATCTGGAACTAAAGTTGTCGAAATTTCTAAAGCCATAGCCTCGTCTTTTAACCTTCGGTTAGTTATTAGTTATTAGTTATTAGTTTTTGGGTCTAAGTCCCCTCTTATAATCTTCGATTTGAGAACTGTAGGGACGTTTCATGAAACGTCCCTACTTAATTAATTAGTGGTTCAAATCTACTAATTAATTGAACTAAAAACTCTTTTAATCAACTTAAGTTTATTATTGATTCCCTCTACTACACCTTTTGCTTAAAGAGTAGTCCGAGAAATTTTAGTTTAAACAAATTCTAGCCTCAGATAAAACTCAGTTTTGTTGAGTTAGATAGTAATTGTCAAGCAAATAAATCTCAAGTGAATCTTAAACAAAACCATGAAACTTAAATATATTGCTGCTATTGCTTCTGCTTCTATTCTAACTATCGGTGGCACTGGTTTTTTCTCTAATAACGCTGTTGCCTCTTCTTTTAACAACTCAAATTCTTCTGTGCTTATTGCTAGTAATCCCTGTGCCTCGGTAAACCCTTGTGCAGCAGCTAGCTCGAATCAATTTGTTGCTGTAGGTTCGCGCAATAAAACTGAAGGAGGTTTTCAAGTAGTAGAAGAAAACGGAAAACAGTATATTGAATTTAGTAATGACTTTGAAGTTTCTCAAGGACCAGATCTGGAAATAATTCTCCACAAAAACCAAACTGTAGGGCAAAGTATCGCGGAAGAAGACTATATTAGTCTTGCTCCTATTCAAAGCTTTTCAGGAACTCAAAGATATGAAGTACCAGAAGACGTAGATCTAAATGACTATGCTTCAGTAGCTGTCTGGTGTGAAGACTTTAACGTTACCTTTGGCTATGCACCCTTATAAAATTCTGGTTACTTATTTTTACCCCAGATACGGAGATTTAAGTTGAGATCGTCAACAATACCAATCATTAATTGTAAATCTCGAAAATATTCCCGCAATGGGGTAAAAGAAGTCATTTTGGTAAATAACTTTGGTTCAAATAAATTGTATTTGTAAGGAATAGCTATATAGACAAAACCATCAACAAAAGAAAGATATACTTGACGTTTGGCTTTTTTTCTAAAATCTACCAAGCGACTCATTAAACTAGTAGCAAGAATGTAGCGAGATTCTACTTGATTGTCTCCATAGACTTGAAACATTTTTTTGAATTCAGGATCTTCTAAATCTATATTTTCTCCCCGCCAATTATTTAACATACCTAACTTATTTTTAAAAGTTTGGGGCAAAATAAAAGTACGACTGACAAAGCTTTTAGAAAATTTGGCTTCAAAAAACAAGCCATGAAATAATAGAGATTTACCTCGATATTCTGCTACTTCAAATTCATTGAGATATCCTTCTTTTAAATCCTCTACAGTAATTTCGGCAAAGAAAAGATCGGTTTTACCAATTGTGCCATAGACACAATCCTCTTGTTCTAAGTTATCTGGTTCGTGCAACTCATCGCGAAAAATTTGACTGCGAGTAAAGGCAAGAATCATCTGTCTTCTATCTTCTATTAACAGACTATTTGCATATTCCAGACTCCCAGTATCATCGATAAAATTAATTATTTTTTCAATAATACCTCGCTTAAATCCCAAACCATAAACTCTAAGACAGCCCTGACAAAAAAATACCCATGCTGTGCCTGAAAAACTCAAACAAAGTAAATAAAAAATAAGATTATTTTCTAGGTGTAAAAAGTTAGTAGTAGTTTCAGAAAATCCCCAAGTTGCTATTAAACAAATAATCCCAGAAACAATAATTGTGATTAAAGTTTGGATTCTCTCTTTTTCTAATTGTTTGAGCTTTTCTAGTAAATTATCTTGGCAATAGTTCTTAAACTGAGCTAGAGTCTTTTGTTTAATTCTGATCATAGGAGTATTGTCCCTAGCCTCTTTTTCGACCTCTGGTTCTGGCTCGCTCTCTGGGATAAATTGAGGATTTAGTTGAGACATGAAACTGTTGCCCCAAATAGAAGCTGTAGAATCACCACTACCAATCAATAACTCACAAAGTACGATCGCTTTATCTAATTGTTCATTTTGTTGATAAGCTTTAATTAAATTTCTTTGGATATTAAAATATAAATGGTGACTGGGTTCGAGAATTTCTAATAATTCTTCAAAAACATCAACGGCATCTTTAGAATTACCCCGATGTAAATCGCGATCGCCTGACATAAATAGACGATCGATTTCTTTTTCTGACAGCGGTTTATCCACATCAATAATTAATTATTAAATAATTCCCCAACATTAACATTGGCTCTTTCTTCTGCGGGAGTTACAAATAACTCTTTAGCTGCATATCTCATATATCCAGCCACAATATTACTAGGAAACATTTCAATCGCATTATTGTAATCGGTGACTGCTGTATTATAAAAACGTCTAGCAGCAGAAATTTGTTCTTCTATTTCATTCAACGATTCTAATAGTTCGGTAATATGTTCGTTTGATTTTAATTCGGGATAGCTTTCAATTTGCAACATAATACTACCCATAGTGCGAGAAATTTGGTTCTCTACATTTAATCTTTGTTCGGGACTAATATCATCGGACATAGCTCGCGATCTTAGTCTAGTTACTTCTGCCAAAGTTTGTTGCTCGAACTGCATATGATTTTTCACAATAGCTACTAAATTAGGAATCAAATCCCATCTTTTTTTTAGTAAGACATCTACACTAGAAAAAGATTTACTAACCTGATTTTTTTTCCCGATCAAACTATTGTAAATTTGAACTCCAACCAAAAAAACTGTAATCCCTATTAGTAGAAATACAGTACTCAAAGATAACAAAATATAAATAAAAGCCGACATGATTTAAGCCTATAATTTTAATTGATAGTTTCTTCTACTTTGATAATTCCCAAAAACAGCAAAAAATATAGCTTAAATTTATCTAATATTAAGTTAGAGCGATCGCTAATTTAACCAGCAATCATTTTTTCAAGATAAGTAAGAGACTGTTTGTAAAAGAAATATTAAATAACAATAATGGATGCGCCCTACCTTTGTTTTAAAGAGTGAATCGCAAAGATCGCACTCTTTGAATAAATCAGGAATACTTTCCCCCAGTCACCCCGTCACCCCGTCTCCCCGTCATTCCTAGCTTTTATCTTTTGTTTACAAACAGTCTCTAATACCTGGCAAATTGATCGCTCTTCTGCAATAATTTTGCGATCGCATACTTTCAGAAGAGCGATCGACACATCAAACAAGTAAATTATGACTAAGCGATGGAAGAAATTTGGAAAGTTTTAACTTTGGGTAAAGATTGCCCTTGAGAAATAGAAGAGTCAATGTAAGAAGAGAGCAATTTCTTGGCATTATCCAAAGCTTGTTCGTAAGAATCTCCCCAAGTGTTTTGATTGTTCCATTCTGGAAGAGTAGCAACAAAACAATTATCTTTTTGCGACCATTGGATCGTTATGGAATAATTATTATTCATTATTATTTACTGCCCCAAATATAATATGACCGATATTTGATTATCATCTCTGTTATAACCTCTGAAAACACAGATGAAAATTGGTATTAGTTAGGGAAGAAAAATAATGAACAAGTTATTAGTTACGGGAGCAAGTGGCTTTTTGGGTTGGAATTTATGTCAATATGCTCAAAAAAATTGGCAAGTATATGGCACTTATTTTAGCCATCAAATCAATTTGCCCGACATCAATCTATATAAAATTGATTTAAGAGATTTTGCAGCAATCTCAGAATTATTTAAAGCGATCGAACCTAATGGAGTAATCCATACAGCAGCCGCTTCTCGACCTAATTTTTGTCAAACCAATCCAGAAGAATCTTACATTATTAACGTTGAGGCATCTCTTAATATTGCTCGTCTGTGTAGCGAATACAATATTCCTTGTGCTTTTACTTCTACCGACTTAGTTTTTGATGGCAAAAATCCCGTCTATCGCGAAACCGATCCTGTCTCTCCTATCTGTTATTACGGGGAACAAAAAGTAATTGCTGAAGAGAAAATGGCGGAAATTTATCCTGCGATCGCTTTATGTCGGATGCCGTTAATGTTTGGCGCAGCTTCTCCTGTTTCTCCTAGTTTTATTCAAGGTGCAGTCGCCAGTCTCCAAGCAGGAAAGAAAATTAATTTATTTGTCGATGAATTCCGTACTCCCGTTAGTGCGATGACAGCATCTGCTGGTTTGATATTAGCCATAGAACAACAAATCCCAGGAATTTTGCATCTGGGAGGAAAAGAAAGAACTTCTCGTTATGATTTTGGTTTATTGCTGGCAGATATTTGGCATTTATCCCCAGAATTGATTCAACCTGGAAAACAAGCCGACGTAAAAATGGCAGCACCGCGATCGCCCGACACCTCTTTAGACAGCAGTAAAGCTTTTGCTTTAGGCTATCAACCCTTATCATTATCAGAAGAATTGGATGCAATTTATCAACAAAGGATTATTTAGATCTAAGACTGGCGATCGAGCCTTTAATCAAATTTATTGCCAGGTAATTTTTAATGAATCGAGTAGAGTTTAATCTAATACCATTTGATAATAATCATGGCGATCGCCTTCAAGTTTCAGGCAATATATCCCTCGGCGAGCGACAACTAACTATTGAATATTGTTTGCAAGGAGATCTATCACAAGTGGTTATCCCCGATATTAGTCTACAACCCGATCGCCTCAAAGATCTTTGGGAACATACTTGTTTTGAATTTTTTTTAAAGCCTCAAAACGCAACTAAATATTGGGAATTCAATCTTTCTCCTAGGCAAGATTGGAATGTGTTTCGGTTTACTAATTATCGAGAAAATATGACCGAAGAGAAAAGTTTTAGTAGTTTGCCCTTTGATGTATCTCGTCAAGCTGAATGCTTGAAAATCAATCTAGATTTCGATCTAAATCAAATTATGTCAAAGAATTGCTGTTTAGAAATGGCGATCGCTACAGTTATTGAAACTAAAAACTGGGGACTTAGTTATTGGTCGTTAATTCATCCTGGAATAGAAGCAGATTTTCATCATCAAGATAGTTTTATTCTTGCTATTGCTCCATAATTAACAACCAGTAACTCCGTAATTGGAAGCTTGGATGTTATTCTTCATGCCAAACTCGTAGATAAAAATAAACAAAAATAAAAGCAATTAATAATAATATTGTTGCACCAGCAGCAGCATAACCAAATTCAAAACGAGAAAAGGCTTGTTCGTAGATATAGTAAACCAGAAGATTGGTAGAATTTAAAGGTCCACCGCCCGTGATGATGTAAACTTGCTCGAAACTTCTAAGGGTAAAGATAGCTGTAGTTAAGACAGCAAAAATTAGGGTGGGTTTTAAGCCTGGAAGGGTAATATGCCAAAACTTAGCTAAACTATCCGCCCCATCTAATTCTGCGGCATCGTAGAGAGATTGGGGGATGATTTGTAAACCTGCTAAAAATACGACTAGATTGAAACCTAATTGCTTCCAGCTACTCAATAAAATCAATACGGGCATCGCCCAAATAGTACTACTCAACCAAGAAATTGGCTCGATGCCCCATTGCAAAAGTAAACCGTTAATTGGTCCATCATTTTGAAATAGCCAGCGAAAAGCCAAGCCAACAGCCACTAGAGAGGTAATAGAAGGAATAAAATAAGCAGCCCGCAACCAGCTTCGTAATGCTAAAGATTGATTTAATAAGACGGCTAATCCTAATGGAATAATAATTGTGGGAATAACCGTAGCAATAGTAAAATATGCAGTATTGCCCATCACCTGCCAAAAATCAGCATCTCCCAATAACCTAAAATAGTTGCGCCATCCTACCCACTCAATACCCGAAACCGTAAAACTACCAGTAGTAAAGCTGAGATAGAGTAAATAACCAATGGGATAAAACAGGAAAATGGTTAATAAAATTCCCGCAGGGGTGATGAATAATGTTGCTGCTATTCCATCTCGATCTAGCAGAGTAGCAATAGGGTTAGATTTGTTGACTTTGTTTTTATACATTCAATTAATTTCCCGCACAACCTACTAGAATATGTAGAGTAATTTTGTACTTAATTAGTCTATTCAACGAGTATTTTTAATCTTAGACTCTTGCTCGTTTCATTTCTAACTTATGCAGAGTGGGCAATGCCCACCCTACTTGCTTTTCTCTTTCCCTTTCCTAGCTATCAAATTAATTTTGCACGACTACTTATATGGCATCTCTTCCCAATTCTCGCACCCTGGCTTTTTTAGCATTGAAAAATATTTATCAAAAAAAAGCCTATACCGATATTGCTCTCAATCGAGTTATTAAATCTTGTGGGAAATCGGCAGAAATTAGCCAAGCCGAGCGTAATTTTGCTTGTGAGTTAGTCTATGGTACTTTGCGTCGCCAGCGTACTCTAGATGCTTTAATCGATTTATTGGGCAAGAAAAGAGCCGACCAACAAGCCCCAGACTTACGTATAATTTTACACTTGGGTTTGTATCAGTTACGTTATTTAGACCGCATCCCCAACTCCGCAGCAGTCAATACTAGCGTGGAGTTGGCAAAAGAAAATGGTTTGGGCAAACTAAGCAAGGTGGTTAATGGTATGTTGCGGAGTTACATCCGCCAAGCAGAAAAAGCAGATCCCCTACAATTACCAAAAGATCCCATTACGAAGTTGGGTATCGCGCACAGTTTCCCCGATTGGACGATCAAGATTTATTTACAACAATTACCCGATGCAGAAGTCGATCGCCTGTTAAATTGGTACAATCAGTCGCCTAAATTAGATTTACGGGTTAATATTCTCAAAACTACTGTAGACGAGGTAGAAGCAGCATTTAAAGCTAGTGGCGTGCCTGTATCTCCCATCCCAGGTATCCCTCAAGGATTAAGATTGACAGGATCGGGAGCGGTTACCGAATTACCAGGCTACAAACAAGGTTGGTGGGTCATCCAAGACAGCAGCGCGCAATTAGTCGCCCATTTACTCGATCCTCAACCAGGAGAAATAATCATTGATGCCTGTGCCGCACCAGGCGGAAAAACCACTCACATTGCTGAATTAATGGGGGATAAGGGGCGAATTATTGCTTGCGATCGCGATGCCAAACGGTTAAATAAAGTACGAGAAAATGCAGCTAGACTACAGTTAAAGGCGATCGAGATTCGTACTGAAGATAGTCGTCAAGTATCAGAATTTGCTAACATTGCCGATCGAGTTTTGTTAGACGCTCCTTGTTCGGGTTTGGGTACTCTACACAAACGCCC
This sequence comes from Waterburya sp., assembly GCF_058530065.1. NCBI lineage: Bacteria > Bacillati > Cyanobacteriota > Cyanophyceae > Pleurocapsales > Pleurocapsaceae > Waterburya > Waterburya sp. Next base: position 9,861 of record NZ_JBZNBU010000004.1, read on the forward strand.
AGACATTCGTTGGCGCAAAACTTTTTCTTCGTTAAAGGAACTTTTTCCCCTACAAAGGGAACTATTAGAGGAGACTAGTACTTGGGTCAAACCGAAAGGAATTTTAGTTTATGCGACTTGCACTCTTAATCTTTCAGAAAATGAAAAAATAGTAGAATCTTTTTTGGAAAGTCACCCCAATTGGAGTATTCAATCTCCCACAGAAGCAATCCCTAAAACTATGGTGATGCCACAAGGTTGGGTTAAGGTGTATCCCCATCTACAAGATATGGATGGATTTTTTATGGTGAGATTAGTACGAGATTGGTGAGATGCTGACACAAAACAAACATAAAATGAAACAGATTCTCAAAATCCTCATTGGTGCTGCTTGGATCGACGGTGTTATTCAACCAGAAGAAAGGATTTATTTACGTCGCGTGGCTGATGATTTTAAGTTAGCCGAAGATCCTGAAATTAAACCTTTACTATCGGAATTAAAACCAATTCAACCTGTTGAATGCTATCAATGGCTGGATGAATATTTTGGTAATAATCCCTCAGAAGAAGATTATCAGGAATTATTAGAGAAAATTAGCGGTTTGGTTTATAGCGATGGTTATGTAGATATTCGGGAAGCTAAACTCATTGAAACCATTCAAAGTTGCGATCCCAATAACCCTGAATGTCGCAATTCTATTTTAGATAAGGTTTTACGCAAGATCCAGAAGTTATATAAGGCAGCCATCGAACAAGAGGTTTAAACATCGGGCAAGCTTGGTCGGGTTGTTTATTTCTGTCTCCCGTCAATTTCATCAAGAAAACTGCAAATTTTGGTTAAATAAACTATAATAAAGTTATAGTAAAAACTACTATAATTATTTGTTAAGTTTAAGGACTATCCGTCAATATGTTTGCTACTGCAAATCCTCAAGCCAAAGCCAACGACATACCGCAAGATTTATTTGGAGCGATCGAAGAATTAAAAAAAGAATTAAATGCCGTAATTTTAGCTCACTATTACCAAGAAGCAGATATTCAAGATATTGCAGATTATTTGGGCGATTCTTTGGGTTTGTCTCAGCAAGCAGCTAATACCGATGCGGAAGTAATTGTCTTTGCAGGGGTACATTTTATGGCGGAAACCGCCAAGATTCTCAATCCCGATAAGCTCGTTTTACTGCCCGACTTGGAAGCGGGTTGTTCTTTGGCTGATAGTTGCCCCCCTCAAGAGTTTAAAGCCTTTAAAGAGGCACATCCCGATCATATAGTAGTTTCTTATATCAACTGCACTGCGGAAATTAAAGCTCTGAGCGACATTATTTGTACCAGTTCTAATGCCGTTAAAATAGTCAATCAAATACCTCAAGATCGACCGATTATCTTTGCCCCCGATCGCAATTTAGGTCGTTATGTCAGGGAACAAACTGGTAGAGATTTATTATTGTGGGAAGGTAGTTGTATCGTTCACGAAACTTTTTCGGAAAAAAGAATCGTGGAATTGAAAGTAGAACATCCTACTGCGGAAATTATCGCTCACCCCGAATGCGAAGCCCCCCTGTTGCGTCATGCAGATTATATTGGTTCGACTACTGCTTTACTCAACTATTCTCAAAATAGCGATCGAGATAAATTTATCGTAGCCACCGAACCAGGCATTATTCATCAGATGGAAAAAGCCGCTCCCAATAAGCTTTTTATTCCCGCCCCCAGTACTAGTAATTGTGCTTGTAATGAATGTCCTTATATGCGCCTCAATACTCTGGAAAAGCTATATTTAGCCATGAAAAATAAAACTCCAGAAATTACTCTTCCCGAAGATATCCGCGCTGCTGCATTGAAACCAATTCAAAGAATGCTAGAAATGTCCTAAACCATTGAACATTGGGCATTGATAAGGGATATTTCCGATGAAGCTAGTCGGAGTGCGAATTAGGTACTTATTCTTGGGTTGACTTTTTTATCAACCCAAGAGAAAATTAAAAGGATTGACTGCTAGATAAATATTAGTTGTTGTAATAAATTAGCTAAACTCTATCCGAAGCATCCTTTTTTAATTGGTAATATACAACTAACAACCAACCAAGCAGTATCTAGATTAACATGGCAAAAACTGTATAAGACTTCTAGCTAACTTTTCAGCCATTTTGACAAACAATTTTACCCTTTATCGATTGAGATATTCATGGCAAGTCGCACAAGTACTTCAAACAATTCCGACAAAGATAATAAAGAAAAGGCTCTCAACCTGGTTTTAAAGCAAATCGAGCGTAACTTTGGGAAGGGGGCAATTATGCGCCTAGGAGATGCCACTCAAATGAAAGTGGAAACTATTCCTAGTGGTGCTTTGACTCTAGATGTGGCATTGGGAGGAGGACTGCCCAAAGGAAGAATTATCGAGATTTATGGGCCAGAAAGTTCGGGAAAAACCACTTTAGCTTTACACGCGATCGCCGAAACTCAAAAAATGGGTGGAGTAGCTGCTTTTGTGGATGCAGAACACGCACTAGATCCGACCTATTCTTCGGCTTTAGGGGTAGATATTGAAAATCTCCTTGTAGCTCAACCAGACACGGGAGAATCGGGTTTAGAAATAGTCGATCAACTAGTGCGATCGGCAGCAGTAGACTTAGTAGTAGTAGACTCTGTAGCAGCTTTAACTCCCCGTGCCGAAATTGAAGGAGAAATGGGAGACAATCAAGTGGGTTTACAAGCTCGTTTGATGAGTAAAGCCCTCAGAAAAATCGCAGGAAATATCGGTAAATCTGGGGCGACAGTAATTTTCCTCAACCAACTGCGCCAAAAAATTGGGATTACTTATGGTAGTCCTGAAGTAACTACGGGCGGTAATGCGCTCAAGTTTTATAGTTCCGTTCGTTTAGATATTCGTCGTACCCAAACCTTAAAAAAAGGTAACGAAGGAATGTATGGGATTCGAGCCAAAGTGAAGGTAGCCAAAAACAAAGTTGCCCCTCCCTTCCGCATTGCTGAATTCGATATTATTTTCGGCAAAGGAATATCTAATATTGGCTGTTTGTTAGATCTAGCCGAAGATTCGGATATTGTAGTGCGCAAAGGTGCGTGGTACAGCTATAAAGGAGATAATATCGGACAGGGGCGAGACAATACGATTAACTATCTACAGGAAAACCTCGAACTAGCCAACGAAATTGAGAAACTAGTCAAAGATAAACTCAATGAAGGTGCTACTGTTTCAGCAAATTCTGTCGCCCCCGAAGCTATGATTCCCGATGTAGATTCGGAAGAATAAGAAATTCTAATTTTTCTAAAAATAATTGCCCTAGAAAGCTAGAGCCTGTTCGATCTGGTTGTTAGTTTTCTAGGGTTTTGTAATTGGTAATACGCCATATTTTTCAGCTAAGAAAATTTTTATTCATTGATGCTAACATCATTATTTTCCTGAGGGTATTTATTCGCACATTTCCTTGATTATTAATGATAATTATTTAACCATTGGAGATCGAGCGAGAGATTTTTTATTTGCAAGTAGAAATACTCATTTTTAGTCTTTTAGGTATTTACTAGCAGAGTAAAAGAAGAGGTAAATTATTAACCTAGCATCATATCAATCAATTTGAATGTACGATAGAGATGATTTTACCTATTTTTTTCTAATTTATATTATCAATTTCAGTATTTATCACGAGGCTTATTAGTTTTTTCTACTGATAAACTTACAGCAATTAGTAATTTTACACCTGTATAAATGTAAATATTACTTATATTTATGCTTAAAGATTTTAATTAAAAATTGCTCGTTCGATATTAAACTAATATGTCTCAGCCAGTTATCACAGTTGAAAATCTGGGTAAAAAATACATTATTGGGCATCAAAAACAAGATAAAGATAACACCTTACGAGATGTTATTAGTAATGCAGTAAGTTCGATTCTTAAACCTCATAACTATTCTAAAAATAATCAAGAAGAATTTTGGGCATTAAAAGATCTTAATTTTGAAATAAATCAGGGCGATCGCATTGGTATTATCGGACGCAACGGTGCTGGAAAATCTACTCTTTTAAAAGTATTAAGTCGCATCACCGAACCGACTACAGGAAGTATAAAAATACGAGGTAGAGTCGCATCTTTATTAGAAGTGGGAACTGGTTTTCATCCCGAATTAAGTGGCAGAGAAAATATTTTTCTCAATGGTGCTATTTTGGGAATGAGTAAACAAGAAATTAAGAAAAAATTCGATGAAATAGTAGCTTTTGCTGAAGTGGAAAAGTTTCTCGATACACCAGTAAAAAGATATTCTTCAGGGATGTATGTCAGGCTGGCTTTTGCTGTAGCCGCTCATTTAGAACCAGAAATATTAGTAGTAGATGAGGTTCTAGCCGTAGGCGATTTCAAATTCCAAAAAAAATGCTTGGGGAAAATGGAAGATGTGAGCAAAGAGGGTAGAACGGTATTGTTTGTCAGTCACAATATGAGTGCAATGAAAACCTTATGTACAAAAGGTATATTTTTGAATAAAGGTCAGATTGTTAATCAGGGAACTATGGATAAAGCTATTGAGTTTTATATCGGACAAGATATTAAAAGCTCATCTGTATATGTTGCTTTAAAAAAACTCAAACATCCATATTTTAAAAAGATTCAGATTTCTCAAAATAATCAAATTAAATATCAGTTTCAGAACAGTCTGTTAACTAAAATAGTATTTGAGGTGGAAACATGCAGAAAAACGGATTTAGTAGTAAGTATTGTAATTAGAAATTCTGATGGAGTTTGGGTGCATCATTCTAGTAGTGAATTTAATACTAGGAGCATAAATCCTACATCTCACTGGACGGAATGTTGTATACCTCCTTATGCTCTTGCTTCTGGTATATATTATGTGGATGCTTTTTTAGGCATCAGAAATTACAGGCTTTTTGAACAAATTCATGATGTTCTAAAATTTGAAGTTGACTGTCACAAAGAAATGCCATTCCTTACTAAATCTAGTGATTGGAAAGGAACTTGCGCCCCCGAGTTATTGTTGTGGAATTAATCAAATAAATGAAAAAAAAAATTGGAGAGATTTTGTGGATATTTTCTGAATTTGAAAGTTTATTTTCAAAACCCAATGATTTATTATTTTTTCGACGTTTATATTTAAGATTTCAAAAAGTTAAATATGGTAATAATTTATGGATCGGTCGTAGTCTAAGATTACTAAATCCTCACAAAATAATATTAGGAGATCGGTGTGCCTTGGGAGATTTTGTCAAAATTATTGCTCATGCTCCTATTCAAATTGAAGAAGATTTTCTTGGTGCTAGTGGTCTACATTTAGATTCGGGAACTCACGAACCTATAACTTTACAGCCAAAAGCTTTGCCAATAAATATTGGTAAGCGAGTATGGTGTGGTATTAATGTCACCATAATTGCAGGAGTAACTATAGGAAATGATGTTGTTATTGGTGCAGGTAGTCTTGTTTGTAATGATATTCCATCAAATTCTATTGCTGTTGGCGTTCCTGCAAAAATAATTAAATCTTTAGAAAGAGAGGCGGATAAAGAATTATGGACTTGGGTTGATACTAAAGAAGAAAATACATTTAATCTAAAAAACACCAATAATTGAGTAACAAGAAAAAATATAATTTCAGCTAGATATAACTTATATCTAACAAGTTTTATAAAAGGTGGGGTCAAATAAATTAAGATTTAAATAATTTCTAAAACAATACTACTAGTAGTATTAGTATAAAACAAATGATATGAGATTATTTTATTTATATATGAATTTTAGTTGTCAAAGATGAAATATCTAAATCTTGGTTGTGGTCGTCATTTTCATGGTACCTGGATAAATATAGATTTTAGTTCTTCTAGTGAAAAAGAGGTAATTGCTTGGGATTTAACCAAAGGTATTCCTTATCCAGATTGTTCATTTGACGTAGTTTATAGCTCGCATCTTTTAGAACATTTTCCTAAAAACAAAGCTAAATCCTTTTTAGATGAATGCTATCGAGTTCTACGTCCAAAAGGAATAATGAGAATAGTAGTTCCCGATTTAGAACAAATAACCAAAACTTATCTTCACTCTTTACAAAAAGCTAGTTCTGGTTCTAAAGAATGGGCTGATAATTATAACTGGATATTATTGGAAATGTACGATCAGACAGTTAGAAATTGTTCGGGGGGAGAAATGGCTAAATACTTTTTTAATAATATTCCTAACCAAGATTTTGTCATACAACGTTTGGGGGGAGAAGCAGAAAATTTATTAAAACACAGAAAAATGTATCAAGAACAAATTCATCAAAGTATAGCTACAAAAAATAAATCAAAGCATTTATTCAAACAGATTTATCGTTTTATACGCTGTCCAAGTTATCATCGTGAATCAATATTAAAACTATTATTAGGTCGAGAATACGAAGCTTTACAAATTGGGCGTTTTCGCCAGAGTGGAGAAGTTCATCAGTGGATGTACGACCGCTATTCTTTGGGATTAATGCTAAAAAAATGTGGTCTAGAAAAAATTGTTTCTTGCACTGCTTCAGAAAGTTATATTTCTAATTGGACTAGCTTTAATCTCGATACAGAATCAGACGGTACTACATATAAACCAGACTCACTATTTATGGAAGCAATTAAACCAATAGTATGAATATTTTACACATCAATCAATCAGATACTATTGCCGGGGCTGGAATTGCTGGCTATCGATTGCATCAAGGCTTATTAGATCGAGGAATAGACTCTCGATTATTAGTAGGGAAAGTTAAAATTCAAAGCGATCGTATTGCTGCAACCCGACACAATTACCGTATAGAAAATCAGATAGTACGTCTTTCTAAAAGATTGGGATTAAATTATCTCAATCGTGTTGGCAGTTTTAATATTCCCAAGCATAAATTTTATCAACAGGCACATATACTTAATTTTCATAATTTACATGGAGATTATTTTAATTATCTAAGCATACCTCATCTGACTAATAATAAACCTGCTGTATTTACTCTCCATGATATGTGGAGCTTTACTGGTCATTGTGCTTATAGTTATGATTGCGATCGCTGGAAAAAAAGCTGTGGTCAATGTCCCGATCTTAATACTTATCCTGCCGTAACTAGAGACAAAACCAAATGGGAGTGGAAACTTAAAAATTGGGTCTACAATCGTTCTAATTTAACGATTATAACTCTCAGCAAATGGCTGACAGAACAAGTCAAACAAAGTATGCTATCCGAGTTACCAATTTATCATATCCCTAATGGTATAAATCTCAAAGCTTATCAACCTTTAGATGTAGAATATTGTCGATATGTTTTAAACATTCCTCAAGATAAAAAAGTTTTGATGTTTGGTGCAGATAATCTTAAAGATAGTCGTAAAGGAGGAGATTTATTAATTTCAACCTTACAAAATCTTCCTGATACATCTAAAAAAGATTTATTACTTTTAATTTTGGGTAATTGTGGCGAACAAATTGCATCTATTGGTATCGATACAATTGATTTAGGCTATGTTAGTAGCGATCGTTTGAAATCTGTTGCTTACTCTGCTGCCGACCTTTTTGTTTTTCCTACTCGTGCAGATAATTTACCTTTAGTCCTTCAAGAAAGTATGGCTTGTGGTACGCCAATGGTTTCATTTGATGTTGGTGGAGTCTCAGATTTAGTACGTCATAATATTACTGGTTATTTAGCTACTCCTGAAGATACTAAAGATTTAGCACGAGGGATTATTAAACTTCTGGAAGATAATGGCTTGAGGCAAAAACTCAGTGCTAACTGTCGAAAAATTGTGACAGATGAATATTCTTTAGAGCTACAAGTACAGAGATATATAGAACTTTATCAGCAAATATTATCTTATCAAGATAGTTATAGTAATATTCATAAAGCTGCTAAAAATCTATCAGCCGTACAGTATTGATTTTAATCGTATTTATAATTAATAAAAAAATGAAATCTTCCAATATTAATTTATGGCGATCGCATCAAACTAAAAAGTCTAGAGAATCTATATCGAATAGATCGCACTTACCTAAGATTAGTATTATCACTCCTAGTTATAATCAAGGGCAGTTTATCGAAAAAACTATCAAATCTATTTTAAGTCAAAACTATCCAAATTTAGAATATATTATCATTGATGGTGGTAGCAAAGATAATACGCTGGAAATTATAAAAAAATACGATTCGTATTTGACTTACTGGGTTAGCGAAAGCGATATAGGGCAATCTCATGCTATTAATAAAGGACTTGAAAAAATTACAGGCGATATTTGGGCTTATGTTAATAGCGATGATTTATTATTACCTAATTCTTTAATAGAAGTCGCTCAAACATTTCAAAATAATCCAGATTTATTATGGGTTACTGGTTCTGCTAACTATATTGATGAAAAAGGAAAGCTAGTAGCAAAATTGACTCCTACTCCAGTTAAATCTAAAAGAGAAGCATTAATTCGTTGGGAAGGAAATATTAGAGGAATTTGCATTGAACCTGCTAATTTTATGCGTCGAGAGGTAATTGAGAGATATGGTTATTATGATACTTGTTTGAACTGCTGTATGGATTTTGAGTACAACTTGAGATTATTTTTTGATGATATTGTTCCTACGATTTTAGATCGCGTATTGGCAGAAGCTTGTTTGCATTCAGAAAGCAAAACAGTAGCTTTAGCAAATTCTAATGATTTTATTCAAGAAGATTTTGCAATTGTAGAGAAATATTTGCCTTTCTTAAATGAAGAAGAAGCCAAAATAGTTAGACATAAGATAGCAGAAAAGAAATTTTGGTTGAATCTTCAAGATATACAGCAAACTTTACAGGTAAAGGGGGAAATCAAAGCCTTAAAACAAATTTCAAATAATTTTTTTAAAAATCCCAAGATTATCTTTAAACGTTCTGTACTGGGCACAATCAAAAAAATAATTATTTAAAGCTAAAAATATATATTGTCGATCGATTATATACCTTCGATTTTTTGGAGTAGATAAATAATGTCTTTAGGTACTTTAGCTCTTAAAATCAAACAAAAATATCAACATGGCTTACAAACTGCTTACTATCGAGACAGTGTAAGAAAACAAATTTTAGACACCAAATCAATAGTTAATACTATTTCAAATGAATGTGAAATTCATGTTTTAACTTCAGCTACTGACTGGCTAAACTTAATTTGGGCATTAAAATCTTTCTATCTTTATTCACAACGCAACTATAGTCTTTGCATTCACGATGATGGAACATTAGACGAAAAGCACTATGCTATATTTCGAGAACATTTTCCCCAAGCGCGAATTATAGATCGCCCTAATGCCGATAAAAAAGTATTGTCCGAATTAAGTAACTATCCTCGCTGTTTGGAATTTCGTAAAACCAATCATCTCGCACCCAAAGTCTTTGACTTTCTTGCTTATCTCAAAAGCGATCGCTTGTTACTTTTAGATAGTGATGTACTATTTTTCAGGAGACCAAAAGTATTACTGAATAGAATTGAAAATCCAGATTATAAACTTAATTCTGTTAATGCAGATATAGATAGTGCCTATACAGTCAATCCCGATCTTGTTCGAGAAAAAATGGGGTTTGAAGTACAAGAAAAATTTAATTCTGGTTTAGGATTAATTCACAAACAATCTTTAAATCTAGATTGGATTGAAGAGTTTTTAAGTTTACCCGATATTATTGGGCATTTTTGGCGCATCGAACAAACACTTTTTGCTTTGTGTAGTTCTAAATTTGGAACAGAGTTATTACCAGAAGAATATAATGTTCGTCTAGAAAAAGGGCTTAATAATTCGCCTTCTCGTCATTATATCGGTGCAATCAGATATTTAATGTATAGCGAAGGTATCAAACAGTTGGTGCAGCAAAATTTTCTTACTGAATTGAGATAATGAACGATCGCGATTGCAAGTTGTTAAAAGTTTTAATGATGCCCGATTATCGTCAAGATAATCTTTATCAGTCTCTTCTGACAAAAGCTTTAGAATCTCAACAAGTAAGGGTTAACTTTCCCAAAGGCTATCGTCGTATATTACCGATATTTCGTGCTGTTAAATCTCAGCCTTATGATGTTTAACATTTACATTGGCTAACCCCTTAAATAAAAGGTAAAAACTGGTTAACCAAACTAATTTATAGTTTAAAATTTATCATCGATCTTTGGCTTACTCGCTTATCTGGAGTTAAAGTAGTCTGGACAATACATAATCAAATATCCCATGATTGTCAGTTTCCTAAGATAGAATTGTGGCTGAGAAAAGTACTTGCTAAGTTAGTAGATAAAATTATTGTTCATAATAGTTTTACTGTCAATTATTTGAAACAAGATTGGCAAGTAGATTCTTCAAAAATTGAAGTAATTCCTCACGGACATTATCGAGAGGGCTATAAAAAAGCGATCGCAAGAATAGATGCTAGAAAAGAGCTAGATCTTCCTTTATGCGGAAGTATTTATCTGAACTTAGGTATGGTTCGACCATATAAAGGGTTAGAAAATCTGTTACATATTTGGAGCGATAACCACGATCTTTTGCATAATACTACTTTAGTAATTGCAGGGAAAGCTTTAGATAAAAATTATCGGTATAAGCTAACTGAGTTGACCAATCAATTACCAAATGTTATCTTGCGTTTAGAATTTGTCGAAAGCGATCGCATTCATTTATTTTATAGTGCTGTGGATGTGGTAATTCTTCCTTTTATTAATATCTTGACTTCAGGAAGTTTGATTCTTGCCATGTCTTATGGCAAGCCAATTATTGCACCAAAACTAGGAGGTATTAATGAAACTTTGGGAAAAGCCGATTACTTACTTTATGACAGTAACGATTCCAAAGGTTTATTGAATACTTTAGAAAAAAGCACCCAAATAAATCTCGAACAATTAAGCCAACAGGTTATTGAATCCTGCGATCGCTTGGATTGGCAAAAAATTGCTATCAAAACTCAAAGAGTCTATCAAAAAAGAGAAGATATGCTGAAATTCGACTATCAAAATTAGATTAAAGATACTATTTGTCGATCTAATTCAAGTATTTATTAAAAAGTAATCTATGCTTTGCTTTATCATCCCTTTAAAATCTAAATTTGTTTCTCGTAATTGGGAACAAGTATGCCATATTTTTGAAAAAACTTTGCGATCGATATATCATCAAATCGATCCTAATTTTAAAGTTATAGTTGTGTGTCACGAACTACCAACATTAAAACATAAATATGACGAACGAGTAGAGTTTATTCAAGTCAATTTTCCTATTCCCGATCGCATTGTCACCAAAGAAACAATGAAGGATAAATGGACAAAATTGACGGTAGGAATGATTAGAGCCAAAGAGCTAAATCCAGATTTTATTATGTTTGTCGATGCTGACGATCTAGTCAGTAATAGATTATCTCAATATGCTAACTCTCATAGAGAAGTTAATGGTTGGATTTTTAAAATAGGCTATCAGTATGAATATGAAAGTAAGTGGATAAAAATCAATCGTAATTTTAATTGTGGTACTAATGCCATTATTAATACTAAGTTAATCGATTTTCCTTCAACTATTGAAGATAGCCAAGAATGTGTAATTTTAAGTAACGGTCATACTGTCATAGAGAAAAAAATGAAGGAGCTAAATACTCCTTTAGAATCATTACCTTTTCCTGGTGCGGTTTATGTTTGCAATCATGGAGATAATGATAGTCATATTTTCCAAAGGTTTAGATGGTATGGCTGGAGGTACTTTTTAGGTGGTTTAAGATTACAACGTCTTGTTACTTCTGAAATTCGCCAAGAGTTTTCTTTTTAAACATATCTTTTATTGATATCATGCAAACAATTAAATCATCTCCAGGAAATACAGCCCAAATTATACTTAGGAAATTAAAATCTCTAAGTAACCTATTATTACAAGATTCCAATCCTGTAAAAGCCATTGGTAATAAAACCCAGGAAAACATCAGACAATATTGGCTAGCAAGTAAAAAAAATAGACCATTTATTTATAAGACTAATCAAGGTTTTAACTTTGTTTGTCTGCCTGATTCTCAAACATCTATTGATTTACGAGAATCTTTGTTTAGCTTATATCCCATTAATCACCGCAAAATATTTGAACTAATGTTGCAATTACCTGTAGAGTATAGAGCTAATCAGTATTTGCCACAAGATATTTGTAAGTTAGAATGGAGCGAGTTATTAGATATACCATTTCAAAAAAATCACTTTACAGGATTACAAAGGTATAAAAAGCTATCCAAGTTTCTTTTTAACTATTTTGTAAATAAACAATATTCCGATCGAGGTACAAAACTAATTAATTTAGCAGTTAGAGATAAGGTCTTCTTTAAAAAAAGTATAGCTAGATTGACTCAATATTCTAAAATATAAGCTTTTTAAAATGTCCTTTGAAGTAAGTATCCTAATTCCTTGTTACAATGCCGAGAAATGGATTGCTAAAGCGATCGATAGTGCTTTAGAGCAAACTTATAAAAATAAAAAAATTATTGTAATTGATGATGGTTCTACAGATAATAGCTTAGACATTATCAAAAGCTTTGATGGCTATATAAAATGGGAAACGCAAATAAATAGAGGAGGTAATTTTACTCGCAATAGACTATTAGAATTAAGTACTGGGGATTGGTTGCAATATCTCGATGCTGATGATTATTTACTACCCAATAAAATTGAAAAACAGGTTCAATTTTTGTCAAGTAATCCCGATTGTGATTTGGTTTATAGTCAAGTTATTGCTGAGTATTACAACGATAATAAAGTCCGTCAAGAAAATACCTCTATTCCCCAACCTCACGATCCTTGGATTTTGCTAGCCAAATACTACTTACCCCAAACTGGCGGTCCACTGTGGCGCAAACAAGCAATTATAGACGTAGGGTACTGGAAAGTGGATCAACCTTGCTGTCAGGAATATGAATTATATTTGCGGTTACTACAAGAAAATAAAAGCTTTTGCTACTTCGATTTTCCTAGTTATGTATACAGACAATGGAGCGAATCAACAGTTTGTAAAAAAAATCCTTTAGAAACTATTAATCAGAAATTAAAGCTTTTTGATAAAGCTGAAAAGCATCTCGAACAAACACAACAATTAACAATTCAAAGGAAAAAGGAGATCGCTCAAGCAAGATTTAGATGCGCTCGTTTAATCTGGTTATTCGATAGAAAATGGGCTATGAAGATTATCAACTGCATTGAAAATAGCAATCGTAATTTTATTCCTTCTGACGATATTGTTCCTAAATTGTATCAAAAAATATATAAAATATTTGGATTTAATACCACAGAAAAAATAGCTCGAATAAAACGTGATTCATTTAAAAATCAATCTGGATAGATCGCATTATGCGCCAATTTTATCAATCTATTACTGACAACATCGTTATACCAGAGGCAATTGCATCATGATCTTGATAACTACTCCAAATATACGGGGGTTATGGCGACTTGCCCAACCTCTGCGATATACAAGAGGCAAAGATTTTCTGGAATTGCCCTGGCGCTATTATCGCTTTTTACAAGAATGGAAACAATTCAATGCTTTGGGAGGAGATGCTACTTTCGAGGAAATAGCACCTTGTCTGTTCGACAGTCAATCCGATACTCAATCGGGAGGCGGACATTATTTTTATCAAGATATTTGGGCATTAAATAAATTAGCTCTATTACAACCTACAGAACATCACGATGTAGGTTCTCGTTTTGATGGTTTTGTAGGTCAGGCTACGGCTATTTGTCCCGTAATTAGTTGGGATATTCGTCCGCCAAATTTTCAATTGCCTCGATTTGAGTTTCGCCAGGGTAGTATTCTCGACCTCCCTCTAGATGAGGATAGCATTCAATCCATATCATGTTTGCACGTTGCCGAACACATTGGATTGGGAAGATATGGCGATACCTTACAGCCTGAAGGTACAGTTAAAGCTTTGCGAGAGTTAATGCGGGTATTAGCCCCTGGAGGGCAGCTATTATTTAGTTTGCCCATTGGTCGAGAATCTGTATGTTTTAACGCCCAAAGAATATGGCATCCAGAAAAACCGATGGAAATTTGCGACCGCCTAGAACTCAAAGAATTTAAAGCCGTAAACGACCGTAATGAGTTTGTCGAAGATGCCACTCCTCAAGATTTTGTTAATGCCAAATACAGTTGTGGTCTTTATTGTTTTACAAAATAACTAAAATGAACATTTGGAGATTTATCAAAAAGTGCCTGACCGATCCTGCTGCGGCTGTCGGTAGTGCAAAATTAGTTTTGCGTAGCTGCTACGGTCAAGTATATTGGTGGCTCAATCCCAATCGAGCCTTAGCTTTTAAGATGCCTGGGGGTGGAACGCTATTTTTAGAACCAGAACATTCCTTTACCCATTGTTTTTGGTCTGACACAGATCGTTACGAACCAGATGTCAAACAAGTGCTTCAACTTTTACTGCAATCGGGAGATACATTTATTGATTGTGGGGCAAATATTGGCTATTTTTCAGTACAAGCAGGAAACATAGTCGGAAAAGAGGGACAGGTAATTGCGATCGAAGCCAACCCCAATACTTATAAGTTATTACAACATAATTTAGAGCAAAATCATTTAGGCACTCCAGTTCATTGTGCTGTGGCTTCTCAAGTAGGAGAAGTCAATATTTTTATGCCAACTGAAGGAGATGTTTATTCTAGTTTGCGAGTTGGAGGACTGGTGACGGGCGACTCTATTCGTTCTTTTCTCGTCAAAGCCAATCGATTGGATAGTTTGGTCGAACAATTGGCATTAAGTAAAGTAGATGTAGTCAAAATAGATATTGAAGGGGGCGAGTTAGATGTTTTGCAGTCTGCTGGTAAACTTTGGGAAGTTTATCGACCGATTTTTGTAGTGGAATATAGCACTACAACCTGGTCTAATTTTGACGCATCGCCTCAAGTTTTAGAACAATTAATTGTCAAACATAATTATGTTATCAGACGTTTCGATCTAACTAGTAAAACTTTTGTCTTCGTGACTGAAGATATTTGGCTATCTTCCTATATTAACTTGATTTTACTTCCTCAAGAAAAACTAAAATAAGTATAGCTAAAATGAGAATTTTCACCGCAATACGCCATTCAAACAATCCACAGTTTTTCTATGGAGGGCTTTGGAGTAATAACTTTTATCCAGCCTTAAAAGAGTTAGGTCACGAAGTAATAGAATCTCAAGTGGATTTATTACCAGCTAGCAAATTTATGGGTATAGCTGATGATTTTACCCCTCAAGAATTAGAACTTAGAGATCGCCTGAGCGAACAAATTATTGCCGAACTAAAACAAGCTCACAAACAACAACCAATAGATTTGTTTTTAAGTTATTTTTATAACTCTCATTTTAATCCCGATCGCTTTGCAGAAATTCATGATTTAGGCATTCCTACGGTTAATTTTTACTGTAATAGTATTTATCAATTTAATTTAGTTGACCAGATTGCTCCCAAAGTAACTTTTGCTTGGCACGCCGAAAAAGAAGCTCGCGATTCTTATTTAAAAATAGGTGCAAATCCTATTTGGGTGCAAATGGGAGCAGATCCCAATATTTATTACCCAACTAATAGTAAAAAAGAGTCCAAAGCTTGTTTTGTCGGGCAAAAATACGCCGATCGCGATCGTTGGATGTCTGCTTTGATTGAGAAACAAATTCCTGTTGATATTTATGGTCCAGGATGGGGAAAAAATAACTTATTAACCAAAGATAAATCCGAAGCTTTATTAGAAAAAGAATATTTAGGACGCAATCTAATCCAACCCCAAAGCTCTTTAAGTTACTTAAATGTAATTTGTAAAAATATTCAGAAGAGTAATTTTGTTTTTGGATTACTTCGTACTGGACGACAAATCCAATATCGTCAATTTACCCGCAAGCTTTCTCCCGTATTTATTGATTTTGCTAAAGGTCCAATTCCTTTTCAGCAAATTTGTTCGGTATTTTCAAATTATGAAGTGGTACTAAATTTTAGTAATGTCTGGGCTGATGGTAGCCCTGGTTCAAAGTTAATTCCTCACGTCCGTTTGCGAGACTTTGAAGCCCCAATGTGTCGTAGTTGCTATTTAACTGGCTATACCGATGAAATAGCTGAATTTTATCAATTAGGTCAAGAAATAGATACTTATAGTAGTAAAGAAGAATTAATTGATAAAACCAAATTCTATTTATCTCATCCCAACGAAGCCGAAAAACTTAGAGAAGCTGGCTATCAAAGAGCTTTAAAAGACCATACTTGGACAGCAAGATTTAAACAATTATTTAGCAATATCGAATCAACCATTTGATTTATCACCACAAATACAGATGTTAATCCCTACTTCTGCGGTAGTCGCTACCCGCAATCGCTCTCAAGCTTTGAGAATAATGCTTGCTAGTATGGCTAATCAGTCAGCACAACCTCAAGAAATGATTGTAATTGATGGTTCTGAAAATGATACTACTAAAGAAATTTGTCATGGTCAAATTCCCAATTTAAAAACCAAAATTATTTATCATCGCGCCACAGCCATAGGTGCGGCGATACAACGAAACCAGGGAATGGAATATGCTACTCAAAATACTATTTGGTTGCTTGACGATGATATTATCTTTGAGCCAAATTGTGTAGAGAAACTTTGGCAAGCTTTAAATAGTAATCCCCAATTGGGTGGTGTCAATGCCATGATTACCAATCAAAAGTATTTAACTCCTGGAAGAATTAGCAAGTATTTATTTCGTTTGTTACATGGTCGTTGGGAAAGTAGTTATGCGGGAAAATGTATTGGTCCTGCTTTGAATTTGCTTCCTGAAGACAATCCCGATTTACCAGAAGTTGTCCCCGTAGAATGGCTTAATACTACCTGTGTCATGTATCGCCGAGAAGCTTTGCCCAGTCTTTTGTTTCCGCCAATTTTTACGGGCTATTCTCTAATGGAAGATGTCACCCTCTCTTTGACAGTAGGCAAGCAATGGGAACTAGCTAATGTTAGGACAGCGCGAATTTTTCACGACTCTCAGCCAGGAGATCATAAAAACGATCGAGGAATAGTGGCAAAAATGGAGCTAGTCA
>NZ_JBZNBU010000005.1:0-12924 GCF_058530065.1 Waterburya sp.
ATGAAATTGCCGAACTGAGTGCCACCTTTAACGCTATGCTCGATCGCCTTCAGTCGGCGTTTGAGAGCCAGCAGGAGTTTTTGAAAGATGCGGGACATGAATTGCGAACCCCCATTACGGTAATTCAGGGTCATTTAGAAATACTTAAATATCGTCCCGAAAAACAAGAAGAAACAATCGCCTTAGTAACCGACGAACTCAGTCGGATGAGTCGTTTGGTTAACGACCTATTGCTCATCGCCAAGGTAGAACAGCCCAATTTCTTGAGGCTTAAAAGCGAAGAATTAGACTGGTTTACCGAAGAACTATATTTAAAAGCAAGAGCCATTGCTAACAGAGATTGGCGACTAGAATCAAAAGGCTTGAGTCCTGTGGCGATCAATAAAGGACGTTTGACCCAGGCGGTGATGAATCTAGTGCAGAATGCCGTCAGGCACACTCAAGAAAATGATACTATTACTCTAGGCTCGATAGTGCGAGGCGATTATGTCTACTTATGGGTGCGAGATACTGGAGAAGGTATTGCCCCCGAAGACCGAAAAAGAATTTTTGATCGCTTTACTCGCGCTAGTGAAGGAGATCGCTATTCTCCCGCAGAAGGCGCGGGTTTGGGTCTATCAATTGTCGAAGCTGTGGTTACTGCCCACAATGGCTGGGTGGAACTAGACTCAGAGTTGGGAAATGGTTCTACCTTTACGATCGTATTGCCGATCTCTCAGGAGATATTGAATGAATCGAATTCTAATTGCCGAAGACAACCCTCGCATCGTCGAATTCATCGAAGCAGGACTACAGTCGCACGGGTACACGACTCTTACCGCTAATAATGGCAGACAAGTAGCTAATGTAGCCAACAGCCAAGATTTTGAGCTTTTAATTTTAGATTTAGGACTTCCTGGAATGGACGGTATGGAAGTTCTCAGAGAGCTACGAGGACGGGGTGAAACCCTATCTATCATCGTACTGTCGGCACGAGATGGTTTAGATGATATGGTCTTGGGTTTAGAAAGAGGAGCGGATGACTATATTACTAAACCCTTTCGTTTTGAAGAATTGCTAGCCCGCATTCGCGTTCAGTTGCGTAAAGTCGATCGCTCAGTAGCAAAAGAAGAAACCAAACTGCAAATAGGCAATCTCACTTTAAATTTACTCACACGACAAGTTTGGCTCAAAGGGCAAGAAATAGAACTTTCAGCGCGAGAATTTATCCTTGCAGAAACTTTAGCACGCCATCCGATGCAGGTTATGAGCCGACAGCAGCTACTCGATCGCATTTGGGGATACGACTACGATCCTGGCTCTAATATTGTGGATGTTTATGTTGGTTATTTGCGAAAAAAGCTGGGTAATAATTTAATTGAAACTGTAAGGGGTGTTGGCTATCGTTTGCGCCCCTAATTATATGGTCGTTTTAATTGATTTCCTTACTATTTAATTTATTTTTTTGGGTGACTGGGGAATGGGAACAACAAAGTTAACGAATCATTACCATACTCCTGTCATAGTCGATCTGGATCGATAAGGTAAAAGAGAAAAAATAGATGTACTATCGATCATGAATTTGGTTTTTTTCTTAATTGTCGTGGCAGGTATTGTTTTATTGGTAGCACAGCAAAAAGGTATACTTCCTGCTAGTAAATCCAAAGGTAAGTTACCTCCAACCGAAAAGAATATTTTTAATCTAGAAATTGGCGATATTGTTCAACACAATGGTATTGATTGGTTTGTGGAAGGAAAGCTAATCTACAACATCAGCGAATATAACTGGTTTGAATATCTACTACGAGATGAAGATGATATTCTCTGGCTTTCAGTAGAAGAAGATGACTTTGTGGAAGTCTGTTTGTTTGAGGTTATCGACTTTCCCGATTTACCTTCCACTCTGCCTAAAGTCTTAACTCACCAAGGGATTGAATATAAACTAGCTGATTCTGGTACGGCGAAGATGATGCGCTTGGGAAATACTCTCAATCGTCAAGAACAAAGCTGTCATTATTTTGATTATAAAAGTTCTACTTCTCATCGTCTGTCAGTGGAGATTTGGGGAGAGGATATTGAAGTGTGTTTGGGTAATAAGATTAATCCCAGAAGCCTTAATTTTCTTCCTGGAGATGGTCAAAAGGTTTATGGGTAGAGGCAATAATGAACAACGGTTTGATTAGCTGTCTGTCTAATCTTTGGTTTAACTGCTGCATCGAGAGCATTTACAGTTCAATCGAAAGTATGTGTCGATTTTAAAATTATGACACATTTTATAATTATAGCGATCGCAAATTTAATAAATAATCCCCAAAATTTCTGTAGTTCGTTGGAGTGGGAGACTAAGAGAAAAGGAATATAAGTATTGGAAACCGTTTTTGAAAGGATATTTTATTGTGTCAATTTTAAAATTATGACACACTTAATTAATTATGGCGATCGCAATATTGGTTAGGTAATTACAAAATTTAGTTATAGATGGAATGAGATGCAGCGGAACTATAAACAACAGGTAATCGATTTTTTCAATCGAAGAACGGCATACGATCGTGAAGGGGATAGTCATCCTAAGGAAGCTAAAAGGCTCTTAGAATACGTTCCGTTGACTTCGGGGCAATCTTGTTCTAGATATTGCTACGGGTACTGGTTTGGTAGCAATTCCTGCGGCTCAGGCTATTCTCCCTCATGGTAATGCGATCGGAGTGGATATTTCCCCTGTGATGTTGGCTCAAGCTAAGAAAAAGATCGCCCAAGCAGATATAGATAATTTGGAGTTAATCGAAGCAGACATTGAAGCGATTGATTTTAATAACGAACAGTTCGATCGCATTTTTTGTTGTTCTGCTTTGGTATATGTTAGCGATATTCCTGCCATTCTCGATAAATGCTATGGCTGGTTGAAGCCAGAGGGGTGTTTTGCTTTTACCACCCCCGATCGCAATTCTTATTTGGCAGATCTGAGGGTTAAGCTATGTCGAGATTTATTTAATATCGAACTTCCTCATATTCTTAGACCTCTATGGACTCCAGAAAAGTGTATTTCTCTTTTGCAAAAGTCGGGATTTAAAAGTATTGAAGTCGAACAATATCCACAACTATATAGATTAACTAAAAGCTTAGGTATGGCAAGAATGGAACGAGAGTTTTACCCTAGAGATAATCCTTTATTGGATTTATCTGAAACGGAATTGCAGCTTCTACAAACTGAATTTCAGAAGACGATTGAGGAATTAATTGCCCTGGGTAAAGAATGGCAAGAGGCTAATAATTTGTATGTTAAAGCCAGAAAATAAACTAGTTTCTTTTGAAGATATATTTTTCATATCAGTACGAAAAATATTTAATTAAAAATTACTCAAACTAATGAACACCTATCATTATTCAGTCGATAAAATTTATTTTGATGGAAAATCATCAGAGTGGGCAATCGCATTTGATTATAGTTGCGATCGCCATTATTTTGGAGGTTGTATTTGCCTAATCCCCCTCAAATCTATATATAACTTGAATAAATCCTACTACCGATAACAGTAATTATCGGTAGTAGAAGAAAAGTGTCTACAGCGTCCACATCGTTTTGCGGAAAAATATAAGATCGGTTATATGTCAGAAAAACAGATAGCAGCTTTAAGCCAAGCTAGTAAAAAAAAGCAGCAAGAAGCATTAAACAAGACTAAAAACGCAATAGAATATTTAGTAGAAAATCATCTTAAAATAACTGTGAGATCTGTCGCCAAACAAGCAGGGGTTTCTGTTAGTTATATATATAAATATCCAGAATTAGTGAATAAAATAAAAGCTTTAAAAGAGCAACAAAAAAAGAAAATAAAACAAGGTAATGATTTGCCAGATACTTGTAGCGATCGGATAAATAAATTAGAAAGCGAAAAGTTAAAATTAATCCAAAAAATAGAAAAGCTAAAAGCTTACATCAAGAGTATCAAAGGAAAGAAAAGCTCTTTAAATCAGTTACAAATAGAGAATCAACAGCTAAAACAAGAGTTGGAATTTACCAGACAAACTTTAGAGGAGACGAGAAATTTTATTCTAAGTCGGGGTTATGATACCCAAGATGAAATAGAATTGGAAACGGCAAAAAAGGTAGCGCAAGAGATAGCATCCAAGAATACAAATGTCACAAAGATGATTTCTAAGAATTTCAAAAATGAAATCAAATGATTTTCAATAAGCTACAAATAAAAGAAGAAAATATTTTATTACAAAAAAACTCAGCTAGGGTTTTCTAAAAAAATACAGGTACTAAATGACCTGCAAAATTAAAAATTATAAATCCTGTATGTGTATCTTAGGAATGAATAACTGAGTGCAATCTAGCAATTTTTGATAAAGTATAAAACCGAAATTGCCGAAAAGCTATATCAAAATTAGCACCCTACCAGATTTTTAATGTCATCAAATTTAAGTTTGTCTCTACTGTGGTTTCCTGTAATAAAACAAATAATTGCCAGTCAATCTAAAAAAGGCGATCGCTTAATAATAACTATCGATCGCACTCAATATAAATTCCCGACAAAAAAAAGGTTAGTAATTAAACTAACCCCATAACTGTTACGGAAATCTGTAAATAATATTATTTTAGAAATCTAGAACTATTTACCCTTAGCCCCCTGCAACCGCAGGAACAATACTAACTTCATCGCCATCTGCTAAAGTGGTATCCGTCCCATCAAGAAAACGGATGTCTTCGCTGTTGACATAAAGATTGAGAAAACGACGGGGTTTGCCTGTTTCGTCGCAAATACGAGCTTTAATACCAGGACAATTATTTTCTAAAGCGTCGATAAGCTCGTCGATATTACTACTACCACTGCACTCGATCGTAGCTTGGTTGTTAGTAAATTTTTGTAGGGGTGTAGGAACTAATACTTTTACGGTCATGGTCAATATTGAATGATAAATGATAAGTGTTGAGTGCCAAATATTTAAACGTTAGTTTGTTGCCATTCCAAACGTTCTAGAGTGCGAGAACGTTCTAAAGCACGCTCGAAGCTTTCTAGTTTGGGTTCTATAATGAAAGGTTCACCGATATATCCTTGGACTGCTTCTTGAGTTTTCAAGCCGTTACCAGTGATGTAAACAACAGTTTTCTCATCGGGGTTAATTTTACCTGCTTCGACGAGCTTTTTCAGAACTGCAATAGTAGTACCGCCAGCAGTTTCGGTGAAGATACCTTCTGTCTCGGCTAGTAGCTTCATACCTTCAACGATTTCGGCATCGGTGACAGATTCAATATTACCATTAGTTTTGCGAGCTACATCTAAAGCATAGTAACCATCAGCAGGATTACCAATTGCAATGGATTTAGCAATGGTGTTGGGTTTGACGGGAGTAACGAAGTCTCTACCTTCTTTAAAAGCTTGAGCGATGGGAGAACACCCTTCTGCTTGCGCGCCACTGAAGCGGACTGTTTTTTCATCTACTAAACCAACTTTAATGAATTCTTGGAATCCTTTGTAGATTTTGGTAAATAGAGATCCAGAAGCCAGAGGTGCGACGATATGGTCTGGTAGTTGCCAACCCAATTGTTCGGCTACTTCGTAACCCAAAGTTTTAGATCCTTCGGAATAGTAGGGGCGAAGGTTGATGTTTACAAAACCCCAACCGTAAGTGTTGCCTACTTCAGAACAAAGACGGTTAACTTGGTCGTAGTTGCCTTTGACAGCCATCAAAGTGGGGTTGTAGATTAAAGTACCCAAGACTTTACCCGCTTCTAAGTCGGAAGGAATAAAGACGCAACAGTCCAATCCAGCATGAGCTGCGATCGCAGCAGTGGAATTAGCCAAGTTACCAGTACTAGCACAAGATACGGTAGAAAATCCCAGTTCTCTAGCGCGGGTTAAGGCTACGGATACCACTCTATCTTTGAAGCTAAGAGTAGGCATATTAACCGCATCGTTTTTGATATAAAGATTTTTAAGACCCAGACGACGAGCTAAACGATTGGATTTTACCAAGGGAGTCATTCCCGTACCTACGTCAATGGGGTTTTCGCTTTCTACAGGTAAAAATGCTTTATAACGCCAAATGGAGTTAGGGCCTGCTTCAATGGTTTCGCGACTGACTTGACGGCGAATTTCATCGTAATCGTACGCTACTTCTAAAGGAGAAAAAGTTTCTTCGCATACGTTCAGGGCTTTGAGAGGATATTTCACCCCACCTTCTTTAGATACTAGGTGAGTAAATGTTTTGCCCTTAGTGGTTTTGATTGGTGTCTGAGTCATTGATTTTTCTTTATTTCCGTCAACAGTGATTTGATAGTATCACAGCCAAAAATTATGAGTCAAACATACCCGACAATCTTAGTCGGGTATCAAAAATAGACCCTGAAATATATCTTTCAAGCTTTTTAATAGCTAGTATTTCAGCAATACTTGGTTCTGCAACTAAATTTCAACAAAGTCGTCGATAGTCAGATCTCCTGCACTAATATTATTCACAACTGCCAAAACTCGATTGTTTCTAGTAGCATCAACAATTACAACAGCAGTTTCATCAGAATTATTGCTAATTCCCAACTTGTCAAAAGTAAGAGAACCACTTAACCCCAAAGAGTCGATATTATTTCTAAAATCGGCGATCGTATCACTACCAGAGGTAGTTTCCAGCACAAAAATATCTGCCCCTGCATTACCCCTCAGAATGTCATTGCCATTGCTACCATATAAAAGAAAGTTAGATAAATTAGAACTAATGTCTTCAACTAAAGAAACAGTTCCCGAACTATTTAGCTGCCATAACTCATAGCCATCAGTACCGTCATAAGCACGAAAGTATAATTTATCTCCCACTGGGGTGAAATCGTTGGGATAAGAACCATCCGAACCAGATCTGATATCTCGAACTAGAGAAGTATTTCCCGAACTATCTACTTGCCATAACTCTTCGCCATTAATTTCATCCTTGGCACGGAAGTACATTAACGGGTCAAACTACTCTATATTTGATATCGGTTTTGCAATTGTAGTAGTTTGCTAGTTGCTGCTTGGCAATTATCGGCTAATTCGGCAAAGGTCATGAAGCGAATCAACTCTTTGCGTAGTAGATTTTTTTCTATTTCCCAGGTATCCCGATCCAAATTGGGAGGAATGACGATGGTGTCGTATAAAGTTGCTTGTTGCTTCTGAGGATGGGGACGTAATATTCTACCGCGACGTTGAATAAATTGGCGGGGATTGCTCGTACTAGCCAAAATAACAGCGGTTTTAATTGCAGGTATGTCTATCCCTTCATCCAAACAACGAATGGCAACCAAACCCTGTAATTCTCCAGACTCGAATTGAAGTCGTAGGTTTTCTCTTTGTTCGATAGGAGTATCGGTAGTGTAGGTATTGACGCGATAGCCCAATTCTTTTCCTAGTAGGTGGGTGACTGCATCGATTTGACGCTGGTTATTTTCTAGATATCCATCTCCACAATAAAATAAGGTGTGGCTAGTATCTAATCTGGATGACATTAACTCTCTTAAACTATCTAATTTATTAGCAGCCGTAGCAATCAGACGCGATCGCTTAGTTAGTAAAGAAGTCAGCAGGTTATTATCTTGGAAGTTATTTTGTTTGCTCAAAGCCCAGCCGATACGTTTGGTTAGGTTAGCATAAGCTAGGGCTTCGGAGTTGGTAAGTTCGACCAAGATTGGATAGTATAAATAGCGAGCTAATGCCCCCTGTTGGATGGCATCCCCCAGACTAAATTCTGGTTGAATTATCTCGCCAAAATAATTGAGTAAAGCTTCCGTTCCTAATTCGTCGTATTGTCGTTCGGGAGTTGCTGAAAGAGCCAAACGCAAGCCAATATTGCGGGGCAAACTTGCTTCTAAGCGACTCGAACCTAGATTGTGCGCTTCATCCCCAACAATTAGAGTTTTTGCAGGAAAATATTTAAGTTGAGATTGAAATGCTTCGCTAACGAAAGTTGAGTTGGTAGCAATGATGGTCAGAAAAGATTGAGGATGTTGGCTGCAACTATAGAGTTGATTGCTGAGTTCTCCTTGCCAAATACCAGAATTTCCCATAGCAGAGATCGCCCGAAGGGAAAACTTCTGACATTCTCTCGACCATTGATTGACCAAATGACGATAGGGACAAACTATGATTAATGCTTGTAAGCCAATTTGCTGGTATAGTTCGGTAGCGATCGCTAGAGCGATAATTGTTTTACCGCTACCCGTTGCCATTTTTAACGTTCCTCTTCCCCGATTTTCCAACCAATTAGCTACGGCTTGATGTTGGTAAGTTCTCAGAACTATGTTTTGGGGAAAAGCAGGAGTACCCGCACTACTATATCGATACCCCGAACTTTTTTCTTTTAAGCGACAATTTTGATTTTTATTGCGGTATGAAGTAGATAGCTGCTGCCAATCTATATAGTCCACGATTGAGCTTTATTTGCCAATGAATAATTATTCCTTATTCATTATTAATTAGTAAATCGACCTGCGATCTCAACAATTAAAGATCAATCATTTTCCCAGCGCAAAGCACCAATTAGATCGATGATGCGATCGCGCAATAGATAGTCGTTTCGTTCTAATTCTCGCTCGATCTTATGCCAGTATTGCGCTGGTAAATATTCACACAATATTCTTAGAGGTTGATCGAGAGAAACTACACCAGTTTCTACCAAATTAAATACTTCTTCTCGAATTGTGCCGATGGAATAGCGTTTAGTCGATACTGTAGATATCATAAAGCAGAGTGATTTTACTGATTGACTTAAAGGTATGTGAAAAAACGAGTCATTGAATCTGAATTCAGAAAAATTTAAACTATCTGGTTGAAAATTTTCCAGATGGATAATTGAATAAAACAGCAAGTGTTACAAAAAACACGGAATTGAACTTGCTAAACTGATATGATTAAGTGTTTTTACGTAGACACTAACAATCATATGCTTTTTAGTTATATTTTTCCAGTCTCTAATTATTAAGATTACTTAAACTTTTTTAAAGTTTTAAAAAATCTTCTAATTTAGGTACATTTACCCAAGATTGTCGATTGTAGGATTGATGAGTTAAATCCATCAGCAATTGAGAATAAACTCCTTCTTTTAAGGAAGGGACTAAAGATTTTCCCGAATCAATGGATTGTACCAGACGATCTACTACTCGAATAAAAGGGGCTAGTCTGCCATCGGTAAAGACGCGATCGAAGTCATATTTTTTGGGTACTGATACTTTTTTCAATGACTTTCCTGCGGGGGCAGCATATAATTCAAAACCATGAACGTAATCTTTTAAATTACTACTGCCCAACACTAATGTTCCTTTTTCACCATATATTTCTACCCAATGTCCTCTACCGCCATAGGTAACCGAACTAATAGATAATTGCACGGGAGTACCGTCTTCTAGTTCCATCATAATCAGACAAGTATCGTCGGCATCTACGGGTTTTATTTTGCCACCGTCGTTATGGTCTGGGCGTTCGGGAATTGCACAGTTGAGATAGCCAGAAAGACGAGCTACCGAACCAAATAACCAGCTAATATAGTCAAAAGCATGGGAAGCTACTGCACCTAAAGCACCGCCTCCAGCCTCTTTCTGAGAATACCAATTCCAATCTCGTTTGGGGTTAGCCCGACTAGTCACCAGCCAATCGATTTTAATCAATCTTTTCTTGCCTACATATTCATCTTTAAGATGTTCGGCTAAAAATTGCCAAGCGGGTACATAACGAAATTCAAAATCGGCGATCGCGGCTACTCCCTGTTGTTCTGCTAAATGGTATAGTTCTTTAACCTGGGAGGCATTCATTGCCATTGGCTTTTCTAGTAAAAGATGTTTCTTGGCTTCTAAAACTTGTTTTGCCATTTCGTAGTGTAAAAAAGGGGGAGTAGAGATACTGACTGCATCTACTTCGGGAAGAGAGAGGATTTTATCGAGATCGCTGTAGGCATAGTAGATTTTATTGGCATCGGCTATTTCTTTAGCTTTGGTCAAATCGCGATTGTGTACGGCTACGACTTCAGTGCGAGGATGGTGTTGAAAACCTGGAATGTGTATTTTTTGTCCGAATCCCGTACCGACTACTGCTACACCAATTTGATTGTTAGATGCCATTTTTTTATTTTGCTTGCAATCTTCAAAAATAATTTTATCTGCTTGATGTCGATTGGTAGCATTTATTTTAAGATTTAATCTTATTTAATTTGGAGTCTTAATTGCTTGAGAGTATGCTTGATTGATGATTTGCATTGTTTCTTCTGCTTCTATAGAAGAATTGAGATCGGGATGATATTGTTTGGCTAGGTTGTGAAAAGCTTCTTTGATTTTTTGATAGCTGGCATTAGGTTCTATTCCCAGAATTATCCACCAAGGTTGAGGTGTTTCGCGATCGATGGTTATTTGGTTTTTAATAGTACTTCTTTGCCAAATAATAATTTGGTTTTTGAGATTGCTAGTAATTAGATATTTACCATTATTATTAAAGACAATAGGACTGGAAGCTTCTAATGTTTGTAAGATATTTCCCGTAGCTAGTTCCCATAATTTAACGGTATTATCTAAACTACCACTAGCAATTGTTTCACTATCAGAACTAATAGCAACCGACCAAACTTCACTGTCGTGTTGGAGACAATAAACAAGTTCTAAATTATCTAAATTCCAAAGTTTGACGGTTTTATCTCTACTTCCACTAACTAAATATTTATTATCGGCAGATATGACTAAGCTGCTTACCCAGTCTTGGTGTGCTAATATCTCTTGTGGTTTGGAAGTAAGATGGTTTAAATCCCAAATTTTAATAGTGCGATCGCCACTACTACTAATTAAAAAGCGATCGCAAGATGTAATTGCTAAACTAAAAACTAAGTCTTCATGACCATTTAAGGTGTATTTTAAGTTTCCTGTAATAGCATTCCAAATTCTGATTGTTTTATCGCCACTACTACTAAATAAAGTATTACCATCATTACTCAAAATAAGAGAATGAATTAATCCATCATGACAGCTTTTATCGTATAAACTATTAGTAGTCGAAAAATTATAGTTCTTAGAAAAAATACGCTCTAAATTTGTAGTTGCCAAATTCCAGCTAGTTATATTTCTATTTTGATTTGCTCCGACAATAATGCGATCGTTAATAGTAATGCTATTGACTGGTGATGGTTCGTAAAATGAAGATAATATTTTTCCAGTTTCTAAATTCCATAAACTAGCAGTATTATCGTCACTAGCACTAATAAGATAGTTATTACTAACTGCTAAAGAATTAATTGGTGCGGTATGTCCTTGTAAAATTTTAGTAGACTTCCAAACAAAATTATCTTTTAATTCTATTTCCCAATTTTCAGATTCTATACGATCGGTATTATTAAAATTATTGTTTATTTCATCTTTTAATTGTTGTAACTCTGCTTCAATTTCTAGATCGTTATATTTTTGCTTCCAAGCCATTTCTGCAAAGACTGGCGATAGTTCTAACATCGCCTGAAAATAAGCCTCTTCATCAATAACTTTATCTTCCATACGGTTATAAACATCATCAAAAGATTCAGATCTAGATGAAGAATCGAACATCTTGGCTACTCCATAAATACCCAAGCCAAATATACCGCCCATAACAGACATCGAACACATTCCGATTCCGAAGGCACTACCCCCAAAACTAATACCTACACCTCCCAAGATTGCAGAAGTTCCAATACCACCAACTGTACCCAATCCCGTTGCTAAAAAAGCATTAGGATCTATAACTTTTATTTGATTGTTTAATTAATTACTTTTAAAACTAACTATAAAATGAATTATCGTTTTTACTATCAACTTGCCAATCTTCATTTTGACCGCCGATAATTAATTTATTAATTTGTACGAATTCTTGGCTCAATTGATTCATCGCATTAATCAGAACATCGATCGCAATCAAATCGCTAGTACCCAAATCGAACCAACATCTTCCCCATACGCCCAAATATTCTATTTCTCCCATATTGTGCATGGGAGACATCAAAGAACTGTTTAAATCCTCGCGATCGTATTCTAGATAGCTAATTTCAATCCCAGTATCTTGTACTTGTAAATTCTCGGCATTAAATCCCCCCAACTTACCCAAATAAAACCAAGAATCTAATAGTTCTTCAATGTATTGTTGTTCCATTCGAGAAGGAACTGTCGGAAATTCCAACCAAATCCACAAATCAAAAGGATTAAATTCTCTAAATTGTACTTCCATAGTTCGAGTTAAATAGTAGGCTTTTTACAAAAGTCGGGGTAAAGGGTAAAGGGAAAGGGGGAAAGGAATAAGAACAAACAAAAACATCATTATTATTAAAACACTTTTGTGTATCGGTCTAGTATCTTTAATTATAAATTGTTGTAGCTGCTATAACTGTCGATTAAACTTTATCATTGTGTATGAAAATAAAAATTTTATTAACCTCCTTTCAAACTTGGCTTCCCCACCAAAAGTCTAATTCTTCTGACGATCTTTTGTTAGCAATACAAAAGCTAGATTATTCTCATGATGCCGATTTATTTTTTCTCAGAAATCTGCCTGTAAATATTGAATTAGCCAGCCTACAAGTAATTAAGGAAATAAATCGCCTTAATCCCGATCTAATTATCTGCTGTGGCATGGCAGAAAAAAGAGAAAAACTGACTATCGAATCTCATGCTTATTGTGAAGATGAATGTTTGCATACTTCCATCGATTTAATTCAGTTAACTAAAAAATTGATGGTAACAGAAATTAGTCACGATGCAGGAAAATTTGTTTGTGAAGGATTATATTATCGAGTCTTAAAACACATCCAATCACAAGATATAGAATGTCATTCTATTTTTGTTCACGTACCTTTATTAGAGAATAATCATTTAGGTCTAATCTTGGGCGATTTTCAGGTTATCTTTTTGTTATTTGCCTTTAAATTTGCCAGTCTAATCCAGACAGACACAAATCTTAAAAACAACTAACTACTAACAAC
>NZ_JBZNBU010000006.1:0-4699 GCF_058530065.1 Waterburya sp.
AATGCGTTGTAAATCCGTCCACTGCGCTGTAGAGTTATGACTTTTCAAGCCTCGATCGAATGCCTGATGCAGACTCAAGGAAGATTTTAAAGATGCAGGATCGATCTCCCGATCTTCAGACTTAGCTATTTCTTGTTTAAAAACACTCTCAAAAATTTCCGCCCAAGCTTTGAGATGTTCGTGACTAACCGCAGTATTGGGGGCATCTTTACTCGGTTGTTCTTCCCCAAAAGCAGAGTTAATCGAAGTTGCTATCGCCTGTTGATAAGCTAGCCTCACCGAAGCATACCACATCCCCTGGGTGACTAATAAATCCATTATTCCCGCAATTTTGGGGGAATCTCCCTGAGTAGCATTGGGAGTATGCAAGACTCTTTCTAACCACAAGCCGAGGGTTTTATAATCAACATCGCGATCGCCAATCCGCCAGCTATCAAAATCGCCGTTGTGGGTAATGCGGTGATGAACGTTTTTCGTTTCGCAAATCCATTGTTTACCCGTAAATTGCCAGACATCTTCCTGTCTGCCACTCATCCATTCATGCCAGTGGGTTTCCAATTCCGAGGGGGCTGTACCAGAAGTAGCATAACGATAGTGCCACACTCCCGCGATCGATTCAGTTGGCTTAATTCCCTGTGAAATAGCCCGTTTTCTTTCTTTGGCAAAAGCAGTTTCTAGGGATGTAGTTAAATTACTGCGTTTTTGATTGACAATTTTCTTACCCACAAACACAGGTAAATTATTTTGTCTGCCAATTACCAAACCTCCCCCTGCTTGTTCCCCTCTTACTTCGGTTTCCTGTCCCATTTGTTGTGCTATACTTTGCAGCCTGGGTGGTAAAAGATCTGGTTCGTCATCTGGTTGACGTAGGGCAATCAAACCAAAATTACCACAATATAAATACTCTGCTACCCCCGTAACCATCGCTTCCATATCTGAGAGGGAAGATAGGGCAATAAACAAGTTAATAATAATAGATAGCCGAATAAAAATATTATCGAGATAGGGAATAAGAATAAATGCGATCGCCAGATTGAATAAAATTCCCGCCGAGGCTTTTAGTCTGATGTTGCGGGGTTGTTCCACGTAGAGACTGGGGGACTGAGTGACGAGGTGACGGGGAGATAGGAGTGGTATGAAGATGTAATTAAAAGGGATGAGAGATTTAATAACTCGATCGATAGATCGTTGTTCGAGGATGTTGGTTAGATTGATTGCCGATAAATTTCGATCCGCTAGGGCGATCGCAATGGTATGTCCCAATCCATGAACGACAATCGCGCTTTGCCAAATAAATCTCAAGAATACAGAATAAACTAAACACTGCCAACAAATAGAAGCTACTGTTCCATTTGTAATAGTAAAAAAAATGGTAACAGTTAAAACAGCGATGGCTTCTGGAAGTTTATCGAGTAGTTTTGTTAAGCAAGTAAGTCTGTACATTGATTTTTATCTAATCTATTTCGTTGACTTCTAATAGAAAACCATTCCACAGATTTTCTTTGAGTTGAAATGCCTCGTTAGCTATGCGTAATGCCTGCATTTTTTCCGCTTCATCTCGACAAAGGCAGTCAAAAAGTCGAGCAATCTGTTTTAATTCAAATGGTCGTTCGTGTTTATGGATCAATTTCTGAATATACTTATTTAAAATCGAGCTTTCTTCTTCTTTTTGAAGAAAAACTTGTTTCATTGAAGTAAAAAGTCCTAAAGACAACCTTTCTTTATTCAGAAAAAAGGTAGCAGCAATTTCTGCCATAGTCCCTGACTGGGCGACAGCCGAATTAAACTCTATTAATTCTTTGATTTCAGGTTTTAGTAAATGGAAATTACTTTTTGCATCTATAAAGTACCAAAGATAGAGATCGGGGTCAATTTCTAATTCGGCTACGGCGGAAATATATTCGGCAAAATCATTAGTAGGTTGGCCGTAAGGATATAGTTCGCTTTCTTGGTTAAAAACAACTTTGTCAAGCAATATTCTAGTTTGGTTAGAACATGTTACTTCTCCAGTTTTCAAAGCTACATCGAGCTTATCTTGTAGCGATTTTAGCAATCTAAGAGAATCCCAAACAGCAAAAATATGGTAGGAAACAAAACATTCAATTTTAGCTATTGAAGTTAATTTACTATAGATTGGATGATGAGCAAGCCAATCTGTTTCTGGTTCTCGATCGGCTGTAAATTCATGAAAATTGTTTTGCTCTCGAACCAAGGAAGAGCTTAAAAATAAGGAAATATCAATTGCGCTGTCAGATAGCATAATTTTAGATCGAGTCCGATGATATTTAATAGAAAGACAAGCAGTCATTGTCAATAAGAAAATTTCTATAAATGGGGATTTTGTATTGCTTTATATTCGTTATATCCAAAAATAATTTGATGGATAAATTTTTTTATAACCCCTGTTTTATTCATCACCATTAACTGGGGTAAATTCATAATTAAATGGATGACTTGTGCTAGGTTTAATTATTACCAGTTGAATCTTACCCAGGCGATCGCCTGACGGCAGAAAATTGACCCCACTACTAGCCCCAGATGCGGTAAAGTTGCGGTCTGATAGTTGTTGTTGGATACTTTCTCTAGTGGGGTTGGGACTCGATTCAATGGCTGCAATCAAAGCCTGGGTAGCATTGTAAGCCATTGCGCTACGCCAGTTTACTTCACCACCCCAAAGTTTGCGGGCAACTAGGGAAAATTCTGCCTCAGGATTAGTGCGGATATGCCAGGGAATAGCAATAACCATGTTTTCGCCCGATTCTCCCGCGATTTGCAAAGTTTTGGGAGTATAAACATCATCGCCACCCAAAATACTCAGGCGTTGGCGATTAACTTTGACTACTTCTAGGGCTTTGTCTAAAGTGCTAGTACTGGAGGCTAGCATAATTGTTTGTGCGCCTTTAGCTGCTGCTTCTTTAAAAGTATCCCCAGCGTTAAAATTGGGATCTGCCAGATCGAAGCTACTAACTACCTCTCCGCCTCCTAAATGTACCGCAGCCGTAAATTCCGCTCGCAGAGATTCGCTGTAATTGCTTTCGGAGTTATAAAAAACTGCCACCTTATGTTGCTGTAAACTCGATAGCATATAGTCCGCCAACCCCCTGGCTGCCAAGTAATCGCTGGGAACAGTACGGAAGACATAGGGACTGCGATCGCTCAATTCTACTGAGGTACTGATAGGAGAAATAGTTACTAACTTGTTATCTTCGTAAACTGGTGCGGTTGCCAGAGTAACATCGCTGGCATAATGTCCCACTACTCCTAAGACATTCTTATCTTTACCGAGACTTTGTGCCACTTGTTTGGCGATTTTGGGATTGTTATCGTCGTTAATAATTTGTACTCGGACGGGAATATCATTAATCCCTCCTGCCTCATTGATACTATTTTGTGCTTGTGCCACCCCCCGCAGAATTTCCTTGGCTGCATTGGCATTGCTGCCGATGGGAATAGATACCGCAATGTTATAGGATTTTTTCTCGCCAATACGGGCATTGTTGAGATAAATTAGGGCTTCGGGATCGTTAGGTTCGGTTTTTAACGAGGTAGTAAATAGATCCGCTGCATTTTGATATTCTCCTCTACCGATAGCTGCTACTCCCATTTCTTTAGCTGGAGTAGTAGTTTGGGGAATTAGAATCTTTTCGCCCACGCTCAATCTATTCTGTAGCTGGTTATCCACCCTCGCGGAATTATTTGCTAGAGGCTTGACAGCTTCTAAATCGGCGACTTTAAGACAGACATATCCCCCTAAAATTAGTATCGCCGTAAACGGGACGAAAAATAAGGATTTAGAACCCCAATTAATTATCTTTTTTCTGGTTGATGGGATCGGTAACTGTTGAAGACTGGTTTTAGCAGCAGGAAATTTAGTAATTACGGCAATATCTTCTAAGGTTCGCATCACCTCCGCAGCACTCCCAAAGCGATCGCTGGGATGGGGAGACAACATAGTACTGAGAATCCATTCCAGTTTGGGATTGATACTAACGTGCGCTCGCCAATTCCAGCCATAATCGTGGCGATCGATTAACTGTAATGGTTCTTTACCCGTCAGCAACACTACCGCCGTCGCAGCCAGCGCATAAAGATCGCTGTGGGCATAAACAATACCCCGTTCTACCTGTTCTGGTGGGGCATAACCAGTCTTGCCCAATGCCGTACCCGTTAATGAAATAGGAGTGTTATCGTCTGCTTCTAATTCCTGTTGGGTTTTGAACTCGACTTCTTTAATACAGCCAAAGTCAATCAAGACGGGTAATTCATCTCCCTGACGTAAAATTAAATTGTCGGGAGAGATATCGCGGTGAATCACGCCCATTGAATGAATGTATTCTAAAATCGGCAAGACTCTCACCAATAACTGTTTAATTTCTGCTTCGCTAAATTTCCGCTTTTCCTTTAAACGCTGATTTAACAGGGCGTGATAGTTTTCCCCTTCGATATAGTCTTGAACTAAAAACAACAAATCCTTATTTGCCTTTTTGTGGCGAAATAATTGCTGAAACTGGGGAATTTGGGGATGCTGCAAGCGATAAAGAACTCCTGCTTCTCTTTCAAACAATTCTTGGGCTTTTTCTAAGGCAAATGTACCTTTGAGTCGGGGGGCAAATTCCTTAAGTACGCAGAGTTCGTCAAAACGGTTAATATCTTCTGCCAGATACGTACGACTAAAACCACCATGCCCTAGCTGACGGAC
>NZ_JBZNBU010000007.1:0-5477 GCF_058530065.1 Waterburya sp.
ATCTTACGATTTAGGAATGTCTCCCACAGAAATTATTCAACAAGATATTAAAAGTATAGCTTTGCAAGAACGAGATTTAGAATATGCTCTCTGTCAATCTGCTTTAATTACTTAATAACTAATAACCAATAACTAATATCTAATATCTAATATGGTTCGAGTTGTTCTGGTTAACCCAGAGATCCCCCCCAATACTGGCAATATAGCCCGTACTTGTGCTGCTACAAAAACAGAATTGCATTTAGTTGCTCCCTTGGGCTTTGAAATAAGCGATCGCTATTTGAAACGAGCGGGACTAGATTATTGGCCTTATGTAGATCTCCACTATCACGAGAATATAGCTGCTTTTTGGCAGCACCGCAGTCAGAGAGGGGGAAGAATGATTGGTTTTAGCGTTCGAGGAACTAGCAATTATCTTGATTGTAATTATCAAGAGACTGATTGGTTATTGTTTGGCAAAGAAACCGCAGGCTTATCTCCTGAAGAAGTAGCGGCTTGTGATAAATTAGTCCGCATTGATATTGTCGAGCCTAATGTCCGCAGTCTCAATCTTTCTGTTAGTGTTTCGGTAGGTTTGTTTGAAGCAATTCGACAAACAAGATAACGCTGTGCCTAAGTAATAAGTAATAAAAATTTTTCAGATTGTTGAAATCACAGTGGAAGTGAAAAGTTTTTTTTAAGATCCAGTAATAGTTTTCGTAGATAAATATTTATTGATGCTGGATTTTGAATTTCATCCTTCTTTTAAGAAAGCTATTTATTTAGCCATAGTTCAATACAAATGGGCAATTATTTTATTACCTACAATATTATTAGTTTGTTCGGTTCGAGCCTTCAATTTATCACAATTATTGTTGTCGATTTTTTTAATTTTTGTGTTGTGTGGCTATGTGACTGTAGATTTTTGCAATCGAGGTCTAGTAATTTTCCATCCTCAAGGCTTAGAAGGATATTCTTTTGGTTTTTTAGGTACTTCCAATCATTATTTATTTTGGGATGAAATAGAATTGGTCGAGCCTTATCGTTATTTTGGATTGCCTTTTTTATTGGTTAAATATCATAGTGCATCAACTCCTTTATGGTTGCCGTTATTCCTAAAATATCAAATTAAACTAAATCTTTTAATTTTAGAAAGCACTCCTCAAGATAATCCTTTACATATAGCATTAGTAACTGAAGGATTTTTTAAACGAGTTCCTTGGTATAGTCAAGTCAAAAAACATCAAAGCGATCGCTATATTTTAGAATCTGCTTATAGTAATAAAATTTATAATTGTAGAAATAAGTTTTTTTTAACAACTTTGCCTTGGTTGGCACTATTACTAATTTTAAATTTATTAATTTTTCTGCCCGAAATACGTCGGGAAAATATTTTAGGCGATCGCTATTTTTATCAATTTACTTTATATTTTGTTATTACTTGGATAGCTTTTATTTTTATTTTATGGCAATTGGGCGTTAAACATTCCTATTTAGCGATTAAGGATGAAGGCATAGAAATATTTAAAATGTTACTTGGCAATCACAACAAAAGTTTTCTTCCTTGGGACAAAATAGAGCGAGTAGAGCGGTTGAGTTGGGGAATATGCGATGAATTTAGATTCTATTTAAAAGAACCAATTCGTGGGATTAATTTTATTCCTTTTCAGATTCATTTCCTAAATCTCACTAAACTTAGAAGAGTTGTTATGAATCAAACTTCTTTAGATAATCCCCTGCAACAAGCAATAATTAAATATTTTTAAAACAACTATAGTCATTTTAAGTAGGAAATATATGAAATAATAAAGATTAAATTTTCAAACTATTGTTTGGGAGATAATTCACACCATCAATTTGCGGCAACGGAATTTGTTTAAGGTGAAGATTAATTAGAATGACTATCAAAACTCCCACAAAACTAGTACCTCAAAGCAAGCGTTGGCAAATAATTCCCCAAAGTTGGCGTTTTTTGCTGATAATAGTCTTGATTATTGGCATATCATTTCGTTTTGCCAATCTCGATCGCAAAGTTTTTTGGTTGGATGAGATTAAAGCTGTATATAAAATTTCAGGTTATGAATATGCAGAATATCAACAAAAATTTAACGGTCAAATCATCAGTCCTCAAGATTTTCAAAAATTTGGAGACCCCAAATCCGAATCAACTATTGGCGATGTGGTAAGTATTTTAACCAAAGAGGATGCTAAACACGTACCTTTATATTTCATAATTTTAAGGTCGTGGGTCGATCTTTTTGGCAATTCCATCACAGCAATTAGAAGTCTATCTGCTATATTTGGAGTTTTGACAATTCCTTGTATGTACTGGCTATGTGTAGAATTATTCGATTCTTTATTGGCTGGCTTACTTGGGGCAGCACTAATCTCCATATCTCCTTTTTTTGTTTTATACGCTCAAGAAGCACGTCCTTATAGTTTGTGGACGGTTACAATTTTAGGTACGAGTTGGTTGCTTTTACGAGCAATGCGTCAGCCCAGTACATTTAATTGGGGAGCATATACATTAGGCTTAATATTGTCAATTTATACTCATACTCTTTCTGTATTGGTCGTTTTAAGTCATGGTATTTATCTGGTTTGTACCCAAGGATTACGCTTGAGTAAAGTATTAATTAATTATTTAACTGCTATTTTAATAGGCAGTATAACTTTTTGGTTTTGGTTTCGTTATATTCTGATTAATCAGGAAAAATTAGTTGATTCAGTTGAATGGCATGATATTACTATTTCTTTTTCTTCTTTAGTAAATTGGTGGATTGTTAATCTGAGTAGAATTTTTTGTGATTTTAATGCTACCTATAATGTTAAAACAGATTTTAATAGCTTTTATAATTTTTTCTCTATCTTTACAATAACAAGCTTATTTATATCTATTGTATATTCTATTTATTATCTAATTATATATAGCAATCCAAACATAAAATGGTCGATTTTAACAATTATTACTATTCCAGCTTTGGCTTTAGCCATACCAGATATTTTATCGGGTGGAATTCGTTCGACCGCTTCTAGATATCTAGTTCCTTCTTATATAGGAATTTGTTTATCTGTTACCTATTTACTAAGCAGTAAAATTAGTTCTCAATCTCATAAATTGTGGTGGCAAAAAACATGGGTATTCATAACAATATTATTGATAATTAGTGGTATCTTATCCTGTAGTTTTATTTCTCCCCAGATAACCTGGTGGAATAAATATATGAGTTCTGAATTACCTCAAATAGCAAAAGTTATCGATCGAGTAGATAGTCCTCTGGTGATTATAGATAGTCATGGATGGTCTCAAGATAATGGATTATCTCTCAGTTATTTTCTCGATTCAAAAGTTAAATTACAGTTATTGTCAGAGCCAAAACTATTAGAAACACCTCAAGATTTTCAAGATATCTTTTTGTTTGCACCATCTGAAGCTTTATTAAATAAAATAAGAGAAAAACAAGAATTTCAGTTAGAACAAATTTCTCCGATGCTGTTTACTTCTAATAGCCTATTCAAAGTTTACCAATGACATTTAAAGTTTAATCATCGATCGCCAGTAAATCATAAATGTTCCAGGAAAAGTTAGCCACAGGAATTGTCTATTTAGTAGGTGCGGGGATTGGGGGAGAAGAATATTTAACAGTCAAAGCCCAACAACTACTAACTCAAGCAGAAGTAATTATCTATGATGCTTTAGTAGCAGAGGAATTACTCGATCTCGCTTCAGAAGCTTGTTTGAAATTATGCGTTGGCAAACGTGGGGGAAAAGCTAGCACTCCCCAAGCAGAAATAAATTCCTTGTTGGTGACTTATTGCCTTCAGGGAAAGTTAGTAGTGCGCTTAAAAAGTGGCGATCCGTTTATCTTTGGACGGGCTAACGAAGAAATTAGAGCATTACAAGCAGCTAAGTGTAATTATCAATTAATTCCTGGCATCTCTTCTGCTTTGGCAGCTTCTTTATTAGCAGATATTCCCCTAACCGATAAAGAATTAAGTCGCTGTTTTGCAATTCTTAGCGGACATCAACCAGAAAAACTAGATTGGTCGGCTTTAGCCAAGATAGACACTTTGGTAATTCTGATGGGAGGGCGTTCTTTAAAGACCATAGTTAAGAACCTAATTAACTATAAGCGATCGCCCGAAGAACCAGTAGCCATTATTCGCAATTGTGGCAGAAACAATATGGAAACTTTTCGGGGTACTTTAACCGATATAGTAGAAAAAACTACAGGAATTTCTCTTTCTCCTGCCGTCATTGTCATTGGTGAAGTCGTGAAACTCTCTCAAGAATCCTCTCTATCTCTTCCTCTCAAAGATCGAACTATTTTAGTGACTCGTGCCGAGTCTCAGTCGAGTAAATTTACTACCATGCTGGAACAACAAGGGGCAAAGGTGGTAGAAATGCCCGCTTTAGCTATTACTCCTCCTTCTAGTTGGCAAGATTTAGACAATGCGATCGCAACTTTAAAGGAGTTTCAGTGGTTAATTTTGACTTCTGCCAATGGAGTCAATTATTTTTTCGATCGCCTGTACGCTTTGGGTAAAGATACTCGCGCTTTAGGGGGAGTTAAAATTGCCGTGGTGGGCAGGAAAACTGCTTCGGTTTTAGAGAAAAAAGGTTTAAAACCCGATTTTATTCCCCCAGACTATGTAGCAGATTCCCTCGTCGCTCATTTCCCCGAAACCCTAGCAGGACAAAAAATCTTATTTCCCAGAGTAGAATCTGGCGGAAGAGAAGTATTAGTCAAAGAATTGTCCAGTCAAGGGGCGACGGTAATTGAAGTTGCTGCCTATCAGTCTCAATGTCCTCAAGCGATCGATCCCCAAGCCTGGGAAGCTTTAACACAACATCGCATCGATACCATCACCTTTGCCAGTTCTAAAACAGTCAAAAATTTCTCTCACTTACTCAAACAAAAATTAGATTCGACCGAGGCAATAAATTCCCTCTTAAAAGATGTTTGCATTGCTTCCATTGGGCCTCAAACTTCTCGAAGTTGCCAAGAATTATTGGGTAGATTCGATCTTGAAGCCCAAGAATATACTTTAGAGGGATTAACTTCAGCAATCGTACAAAACTAATGTTCCCTAATCAAAACATCTTCTACTATAGTGTTTGGTGTTGCTGGAGGTGCAAGACGATCGTCATTACGATTAAGGTCAAAAACGTCACAATACTGGCGAGTAATGATCTTTGGTGTAAAGTTGGCGATCGCATACTTGCGTCCTGCCTGACCCATCTCAACTGCCAATTCTGGTTGTTTGGCTAAATTAAGTATAAAGTCTGCTAATTCCTGACTGCTTTGATTGTTGAAAGCAACCCCACATCCTGCATCGTTAATTATTTGACGCAGATAAGAATGGGGTTCGCAAATTGCTGCGATCGCTTTTCCCGCAGCCAGAATGCCATAAAGCTTACTGGGGGCGACAACTCCTTCCATCCCTGGAGCAATCGAGACTAATGCCAAATCGCAAGCAGTGAGAGAATAGGGTAA
>NZ_JBZNBU010000008.1:0-22366 GCF_058530065.1 Waterburya sp.
CAAATCTTCAACCAAAGCCCAAGCATCGATACACTCTTTAGAAGTTGCACCTTTAGCTTCAGCAATGGCGATCGCTTCGGTAATTGCTTTGTCTAATTCCCGACGCAACAAAGGTACTTTGGGATTTTCCAGAAAATCGCCTTTATAAAGGATATCGGTTTCAGAAACAATCCCTAGTAAATCTCCTTTGATTACAGGTGCGATACGAATACCAGTTAAATTAAATAACCGAGCTACATATTCAACACCCAAATCAGGATTGATGACAATACAAGGCTTGGTCATGATTTCGTAAACGCGCATATTATTTGCGTCCTTACCATAAGCCACCACCTTGTTAACAATATCGGTGTGGGTAACGATTCCGTAGGCATCTTGGTTATTGCGTAAAGTAACAATCAAAGCACGTAAGTTTTTGAATTTCATCAATTTAACGGCTTCTGCTACTGTTGCCGAACCACGAATAGTAGCTACGTCGTCAGTCATAATATCAGATGCTTTTAACATGACATTACAATCTCCACTCTCTTTTGTGTGTATTTGGTTAGCACTCAGTTACCAATTTTGATGACCAAATACTAACCAAAGCTTTTATTACAGTCGCTTTGCGTTAAAGGTTTGGGGTAGTTTCGTATCTTCTGCCAAATCTTTAAAAGCCAACTGCCAACCATTAGCTAGGGTTAAAATTTTGCCTTCATCTGTAACAGTTTGTTCGACTACTTCTTCTTCCAAATCTTTTTTAGGAACATAAACTGATAAATGTCCTAGATCGTTTTTATGGAGCATTACCTTCATAGTTTTGATTGATAAATAAAGAACAAAAGACTAATTATGGGGAATCAAATTTAATAATTCATCGGGGGTTAAACCGCGTTTTAACTCCACTGATAAATTTCGTACTGCATCTACTAGCGATCGCGTTTCTGCGGTATTCAAATCAATACCGTGTTGTTGCAATAGATTATTTACTAAATGTTTGCCAGTATGCTTGCCAATTACTAAACGGCGATCGCGTCCTACTTCTTGGGGGTCAAATGGCTCGTAAGTAGCAGGGTTTTGCAGCACTCCATGTCCGTGAATGCCAGATTCGTGGGCAAAGGCATTGTCCCCCACGATCGCTTTCCAGGGTGGAATATCGCAGCCAGAGGCTTCAACGACAAATTCTGATATTTGTTTGAATTTGGTAGTGTCGATGCCAATATTGATGCCATAGATGCGTTTGAGTGCCATGACAACTTCCTCCAAGGCAGCATTTCCCGCTCTTTCCCCTAAACCATTAACGGTAGTGTTAACCGAGGTTGCCCCCGCTCTAATTCCCGCTAGGGCGTTGGCTGTAGCCATGCCAAAATCATTATGAGTGTGCATTTCTACAGGAATAATTAGCCGATCGACCAACTTTTCTACTTTCTGGTAAGTAGTTAAAGGATCGAGAACACCTACGGTATCGCAAAAGCGAAAGCGAGATGCACCATATTCTTGAGCAGCCAAAGCCACATCTAGCAAGAAACTTTCATCAGCACGGGAAGAATCTTCGCCACCAACCGAAATATACATCCCGCGATCGCCAGCATAGCTAATCGTGTCCCGCAGTCGGTTAAAAACTGACTGACAGTTACCTTGAAACTTAACGGCAATTTGAATTTGGGATACAGGAACGGATATATGCACCCGATTTAAGCCACAAGCCAAAGAAGCATCAATATCCGACCTTACTGCCCGATTCCAGCCAGTAATTAAGGTTTTTAAACCCAGATTATTAATCTCGGAAATAGCTTCTGCTTCACTAGTACCCATGGCAGGTATACCTACCTCAAGCTCTTGTACTCCAATGGCATCCATTAAAGTTGCAAAGATCACTTTTTCGGC
Organism: Waterburya sp.; assembly: GCF_058530065.1. Taxonomy (NCBI): domain Bacteria; kingdom Bacillati; phylum Cyanobacteriota; class Cyanophyceae; order Pleurocapsales; family Pleurocapsaceae; genus Waterburya; species Waterburya sp. The sequence continues at coordinate 1,867 of NZ_JBZNBU010000008.1, forward strand.
GACAGTAAAAGCAACTCCTGCTGCCTGTTCCCCATCCCTCAAGGTGGTATCGTTAATCTGTATTGGTGGCATAATTTTGTCCGTTGTTCTCTATTTCTTACTGTTAAGGAGTTAGTAATGCTCTTCTAACCAATCAAATACCCGTTCCAAGCCAGAACGCGATACTAAACCGTATTGCCAGAGAAGCATAGGTATGGGTGCATTTAACTCCTCTTTTTTTTGCATGACCAAAGCAACTTCGGCTGAGGATACTGTTAATTCCTCTTGTAAAAATTGACCTAATTCCTTGACTTGATTGTTCATGATAGATACTTGCTCGAAATTAGTTTTAGGGTTAAAGCATTCCCCAACTCGAATGAAGGTGAGGTTAATTACTCCCGTTGCTGGCTGCGACAAATCCTAAAGTCAGGCTATCGTGAGCTAAGAAGTGATCTAGATGGAAGGCTCTTTCTTCGGTAGCTAGCAAGATTTGCTCGTACATATAACGGGTGGCGCGATCGCCCAAACTTTCTGCTTGAGCCGCTTGAGAGCGAATCAGATCGATGATTTTTTGTTCTGCTGCCAAGTCATTGACAATCATTTGACGACAGTCAAAAATGCCATCTTCTTCGGGAGTAAAACAACACAGTTCGGCTAATTTGCTAAAGCTAGCCGCAGGGACACCACCCAAACCGTTTAAGCGTTCTCCAATATCGTGAGCGTGACCTTGAACAGCGTCATAACTTTCTTGGAAATACTGATGGATCGAGTAAAACTCTGCACCTTCAATGACAAAATGATGTTTTTGGTATTGCAGATACAGACCTTGGAAGCTAGCAAGAGCCAGATTCAACCCCTCACAGACTGGCTCGGTAATGTCTTTACCGAAACCAATAGGGTTATTGGCTACTTCGCCGAATGCTTGATAGATTAGTGTTTGTGTCATGGTTTTAATTGGTGAATCCCATCAAGGGAAATAATAGGGTTAATGTTTAAGTTCTCGGTCTTTTGTCTTTTGGTCACTAATTGCCAAGATCAACAACTAACAACTAATGACTCCTGACCAATAACTAATTCTGTTGACCAGCATCGCTCCAACCAATCGATTGATTCTGAACGAGTGCTAACAAATCCTTGTATAGTGCTGCGGAGTAAGATGGCATTAAGGCAACTATCAATTTCTATCCAAAGTGCGCCATCTGCAGGACACCAAGAGGTAATATTTAATTCTTGTAGTCGGCGACGAACGATCCAGCGTTCGCTACGCTGTATTTTGGTAACCTGACTAATAAAACTATTAGGGCGAATTGATTTATACATAATATTCTGGGGTTAGTAAGTAGATAAATTCTGTATCTTTTGTTCCAAACTCTCGATGCGATCGAGTAAGGAACGAATAATTTTGGCTTGTGGGTCTGGTAAAGTACCGTGTTCGAGGGGACAGCCATGACCAGTGCGAGAAACAATGCGACCTGGAATGCCTACCACTGTTGAGTTATCTGGTACATCAATTAAGACAATCGATCCAGCACCAACGCGAACATCATTACCAATATTAATATTTCCTAAAACTTTTGCCCCCGCGCCGACTACTACATTTTCTCCTAAAGTCGGATGGCGTTTGCCTGTTTGTTTGCCCGTCCCCCCCAAGGTGACGTTTTGATAGATTAAACAATAATCTCCCACGATCGCAGTTTCGCCAATCACTACTCCCATGCCGTGATCGATAAATACTCCTTTGCCGATGGTTGCACCAGGATGAATTTCAATTCCAGTAAGAAATCTACCTAGATGGGATATGAAACGGGGAACTAGGGGAAGATGCTTGTGCCACAGCCAGTTAGCTAATCGGTGCAATAACAAAGCATGAATACCAGGATAGCAAATTAACACTTCTAGCCAATTATTGGCTGCTGGATCGCGATCGAAGATAATCTTCAAATCTGTCCCAATTGTGGTTATCCAATTAATGTTTGCCAACAATTTATTCTGTTGACTATAAGTTCTTTTTGATTCTCGATCGATAGTTAGTGGCTGTTGCATAATTTGATTGGTCTCTGGTTTTTTATTCTCTGTGATTGGTTTAGTAACCAATGACCAATGACCAACGACCAATGACCAATATACAAATAACTAAACCTTATATAAGAGTTATAACAGTGACCCAAGTTCGATCTGCAACTAGATAGTCAAGTTAGATTGATTATATTTATTAATTTGTACTCATCAATCTGAAACTTATATGAGATGGTATGCAGAGAAAATAAATATGTTTTAAGGGGTGTAGCTACTAGTTTTTTTTTCCAGGCTTTGAGTATTCTTTGAGTGCGTTATTAGTATTTAGTACTCAAATATCTATTGACTAAAAGCTATAGTGGGTAATCGATCTAGGAAAATATTTGGTATTTTTGTAATAGTAGTTCAAATAGTTTTTGAGTATATCTAGCATTTAGCATTCAACCCTCGATCCTGAATAGTGTTTAGTCGTTCTAAATAAAAATTAGAGGATCGATTAGATTGAAATTCAGACCAGTTTGATATTAGTTTTGATTATCCTAATCCCCATTGGTGACAAGTTAAGCTAACTTATCTTTAGTCAACTACTATCGATAGTTTTATTCATAAGTTTTTAATATTTACTGATATTACGCAAAAGCTGTAACTAGAAGATAAAGCCTCTAGGCTTTAGGCTTTAGGACAGTTTTCGGATCATAGAACCTGACTTAGATGAAAACTGCTGTATTACTTATTACTTATTACTTATTACTTGAAAGCGTTTGACTTTAAACACAAAGCGTTAAGTTGTCACCAATGCCTAATCCCTAATCCCTAATCCCCCGAACGAATGACTAAGATGGTATAGAAATTAATTAGAACGACTATTAGAGCCTAGTTTTAGAGATATATGCTCGATAAATACAAGTATTTAAGGTTTGCCCTAATTCGTTGGGCGATCGCATTTATTATTGCTCTAGCAATAACTATCATGGGAGCAAATCCCGTTCCCGCTCAATTACCATTCCTGCCCCAAATTAGTCTAGAAACTTTTAAACTCGATCGCAATCTCAATGATGGGATTATCTCTACTTGCGTGCGTTTGGATGGTAAATGTATTTTTGAACTGTCGGATCGTAAAAGTCAGTTAGCCTCAAGAATTGGTTATGCAGAGGAACGTTTGGCAGATATTCAAAAAACTTATCTCAAGCAAAAATCTGCTGCTGTCACCGTTATTAATCGAGGAGGAAATAACCGAGAGAGTATTTATATCGTCTTGGGTAAACAAGAATTTCCTTTTTTAACTTTAACTAACAGCGATGCCAGCCTTTACAGCGTTTCTCTCGAATATCACGCTCAAACCATTGCTCGTAAAGTAGAACAAGGACTGAAAGATAGTAGAGAAGAACGACAAACTTCATTTCTTCTACAGCAAGCAAAAATAGCTGTGGGAATTTTGCTACTAACAATTTTAATTAACTATTTACTTTGGCACAGACTGCAAAACTCTAAACCAGAATCCCTCGATCCAAGCGTCAATGGTTCTGAAGAATCTCTCGCGATCGATCTCGAACAACGAAGAAAAATTAACCTCCAGGAAGTACGATATCGACTTTGGCAATTATTACAAATTATGCTTTGGCTGGGTAGTGGTTTGCTGCTTTTGGGTTTATTTCCTCAAACTCGTATCTGGCAGTTGTGGATCGTTACTTTGTTAAGGATTCCCTTACGATTGGTAATTGTTACTTTGACTTGCTATCTTTTGATCCGTTTGAGTTATGCTGCGATCGCTCGGATCAATTCTGCTATTAATAACAATACTTTCACTAATAATTATGTCTTCCATCCCGATGTCAATCGCCGACTACAACTAAGAATCAATACATTTTCTCGTTTATTTCGCGGTATCGTCACCTTTATTTGGGCGGGAATCGGTCTTTTTGTCGCTCTAGCAGTCTTGGGCTTAAATATTGCCCCTCTGTTGGCAGGTGCGGGGGTTATAGGTTTGGCTTTTTCTTTTGCTTCTCAAAATTTAATCAAAGATACGATTAATGGCTTGCTAATTATTCTTGAAGATCAATATGCAGTGGGAGATGTGGTAACTATCGGTACTGTAGGGGGGATGGTAGAGACTTTAAGCTTGCGTATTACTCAATTAAGAGATGGGGAAGGAAGATTAATTACTATTCCCAATAGTTCGATTACTCAAGTAGCCAATCATTCCAATGGTTGGTCGCGATCCGATTTAAAAATACCTTTCTCCTATCAAACTAATGCAGATCGGGCGATCGAAATCGTGCAGCAAGTAGCCACTCAAATGTATGAAGACTGCGACTGTCGAGCGAAAATTATCGAACCTCCCTTAATTTTAGGCGTTGAAGAATTTGGCGATCGCGGTTATGTAGTCCGACTGTGGTTTAAGACCGAACCCCTCAAACAATGGGAAGTCGCCCGCGAATTTCGCCGTCGAATGCAAAATACTTTTGAAGAAGCGGGTATCGATTTACCTTTACTCCATCAAGAAATTTGGCTCAATCGTCATTAGGCATTTCTGGTCTTTGTGGTATGAGTACCCAGGTAAAATTTGATCGATTATTTTGCCTATCTACTTAGCGATCGCGTTTGAGATCGTAAATGACTTTCTCGGCTAACCAATTAGGAGAACGACCTGGATGAGATGTTAAAGTGCCAGATAAAAGACGGCTGGCTGTTTGCTGATTATGTACTAGTCTCAGTAATTCCCGACGTAATTTAGGACTAACGCGATCGAGGATAGAAGCATTGTGATTATCGATCGCAGGAATGGAATTAATCAATGAAGGTTTATAAGCGCGAGTTAGATGATAACCAATTACGACCGTACCTATAGCCAAACCAGTTAGACCGATAATTTTATTGAAGTTATCTGTAGGTTCGGTGTTGTTAATTTGGCTGAAAATTAATTCTTCATTGGTTATTCTCTCTACTAGATTATCTTCATTAGCCCGAACTGGTAATGCGATAAAGCTAGTAGCAATACTCGCACCAATTAGAGTTTTTAGAATTGTTTTAAAAGTGGATAGATTATTCATACTGTCTGTAATTTATCTGTTTTTACTCTTATTATGACCATCAAATATGACACAAAAATGTCAATATATAACTCTTGAGGATTTATTGGCTTATTGTTATAAGTTCTAATAATTGTCGATCTCCTTGATTCCTCAAATTAATTTTCAAAGAAGCTAGCACGTTTAATTTATTGAAGTTGTTTTATAGTTTTTTAGTATGTCAAATAAGGTAAAAGAAACAAGTACATAACTGATTACTGATTAATAGCCAATGTCATTTTTATGTCATATTCTTTTTTCATATTAAACAATAACAACTAAACTCAATTTTTTGGGAGGTCATGAATGAAAGTCAAATTAATGCCTTTGTTAGCTGGATTAGTAGCCTTAACTATCGTGGCTGCTCCTTTAACAGCACGGGCTTGTAGTGGAAGTAACAAGGATAAAAATCAAGAGTCTAACACCTCAATTCCTACCCAAAGCAGTGTTTCTGCTGAGCAAACTTCTCTTGCATCATAACCAGAAAAAAATAGCTAAAACTGTCTCAAACTAGATCGGTTTGAATTTTTAAATATAAATAAAATTAGGGAGAAATATTGTTACTACGATTTTTCTCTCTTTTTTTGCTTAAATTCGACTTTATCATTTACATTTAACAAAAAGTTGATTTCTCAAGTTATTAATGTTCGATCGCTCTCGTCGTCGCCTAGCTTATTGGTTCACCCTCTCAATGGGGAGTATTTTAATTTTGTTTGCTTTTACCGTTTATCATCGTCAGGTAAAAGAACAACAGCGTGAATTTGACGAGTCAGTTTATGCTCAAGCTAAGAGAATCGCCTCGCTAACCAACTATCAGCAACAAGAGAAAAGCTGGCAGATAGACACAGATAATGTATCTTTATCAAATACTGAAATCCCCAATGAATCGAGAATAATTTATATTCGTTGGTATGATTCTCAGAAAAATCTTTTACAGTTTATCGGTAATTGTCCTCCGCGAAACTCTTCGATAACACCTGGATGGCAGACTTTACAATACGACTGCAATGTCAATGGTCAAAACCAACAAAAGAATCTACGTAAATTAACTCTACCTTTGAAATACCAGCAATCTTTAGTGGGTTATCTACAGGTTGCGGTGCTAACTAATCCCGTTCGCGATTCTTTGAAGCGTTCTCGGTTTTTTTTGGCTTTAGGAGTACCATTTACCCTCGGCTTCACGGGAATAGTAGGTTGGATGCTGGCTGGCTTGGCAATGCAGCCTATTAAACACTCCTACGAACAATTACAGCGTTTTACTGCCGATGCTTCCCACGAATTACGCGCTCCAGTCGCAGCCATTCTCAGTAATGCCCAAGTTGGGTTACTCGCTCCAGCAGAAGATAACCAACAACCCCGTCAGCGGTTGGAAAATATCGTCACTCAAAGCAAATACATGAGTGCGTTAATCACTAATTTGTTATTTTTAGCCCGTCATCAAGGAAAATTAAACCCTCAAGATATCACTAAAACCGACATAGTAGACTTATTAAAATCTCTAGCTAATCAATATCAAGCTCTAGCAACAGCCAAAGATTTAGAGTTTAAATTAGATGTACCAGTTGCACCGCAAGATATTTGTGGCGAGCGCGATCTTCTGCAACAGGCGATTCGTAATTTACTCGACAATGCCATTAAATATACTCCTAATGGGGGTATGGTGGCATTAAAACTGGAAGTTAAACCCCGTCGCATCTTAATTACAGTCCAAGATACTGGTATTGGGATTCCTGCCTCAGATTTACCTCATATCTTCGATCGCTTTTATCGCGTAGATAAAGCTCGCACTAGACAAACTGGCGGTTTTGGTTTGGGACTGGCGATCGCACAACAAATTATTCAGGCTCACAATGGCAAAATTACTGTTGAGAGTGAAGTAGGAGAAAGGACTAAGTTTCAGATTTGTTTACCCCTGCGCTCGGCTTGAGGAAAGTGCTTATCTCTTTTCTAAGATGAAAGAAGAATGGATATTCGGGATGGGAAGAAGGGCGATCGCCCTTCTTATTGGATATTCCTCTACTAATTAAGCTCTGATAATGTTATTAAGGAAGTTTTCATGGTTGACATCCGATAGGTACATATTATATTCAAAAGCTATTTGGTTGGCGATGGCAAAATCTTGCAAAGTGGGGTAGTAAATTGGTAGAGGATAATAATAACCGCCGTTAATATCTCCTGTTTGTTTGTCAGTCAATTCGACTAACTCTTTTCTGTTGTTAGATAATTCTTTGATAACTAATTTGCTTTCTGACATAATTTTTAACCTCTGTTTGTTTTGTTTGCTTGTGTAGTTTCATAGAACTGAGAACAAATAGGGTATGCAAAAAAATTTTTCTAATAACTAGATCTATCTAAGGAATTAATTTATTAGTCAAAGCCACCGCACCACTGATAATTTTCGCCAAAGCATTAGGTGCTTCTAGAGGTAAGTTATGTCCCCCAGAAACCATTACTCTGGTGGCATTGGGCATTGCTTCTTGTTGTTTGTCGAGATCTTCAGTACGGTTGAAATTACTCTTGTCGCCGTAAACTAAAGTAATCGGTACGGTAATTTTCTTGAGTATATTTAGGTAACGCGATCGCCCGATACCATTTAAACTAATACCTGCCCTAGTCCGTAATAAAGGTTCCCATCGCCATCTCACTCCCCCTTCACAGGGTTCGGTAATTCTTTCGGCTAACATCATCGCCAAGGAAGGAGAAATGGCAGGGGTGGCTTTACGCAGACGTTCGGCTGCGGTTTTGACATTGGGAAAGACAGGATGTTCGGGGGGAGATGCCATATAGTCTAGCTGGTTGGCTAGGCTGGTAGTAGGATCTTCGTCTTCATTATTTGTAGGTAGAATGGTTTCTACTAAGACGATATTTTTGATTCTTTGGGGTCTAATGGTGGCAAAAATCGCCCCTAAAACCGAACCTAGAGAATGTCCGACCAAGGTGAAAGCTTTTCCTGCTATATTTTCCACAATTACGTCAATATCCCCTAAAAAGTCGATTAAATTATAAGATCCGCCCTTGCCAACGCGATCGCTTCTACCATGTCCTCGTAAGTCTGGGGCGATTACTCGATAGCCTTTTTGTGCCAGATCGATCGCCACTTCCGACCAAGCTGCACCCTGTTCTAAAATACCGTGCAAGCATAATACTAAAGGTCCTTCTTCAGGTCCCCAAGTACAAAGACAAATTTTTAAACCCCTGATATTGATTAGGGTTTCCTGCATTGGTAAAACTTCGCTTTGGGTTTCTTGGGTTAGTTCGTAGTTTAACTCTCTGGCTAACTGTTGGGTATATGTGCCTAAAGGATTGGGTAACTCTATTTTGCGCCAAGTTTGAGCCAGTTTGGCATCGATAGTATTGCGATCGAGGAAATTAGGATCGCCTACAGACATGGCGGTATTACTAACACCATCGGTCATGCGATCGCCCTTGTAGGGTTCTAAAACTGCTTTATTAAAAGGTATTTCTAGAAAATTACAGATTCCCTGCATTATTTCGCGAGGCTTACTGACTAATTCTTCGTAATAGACCAAATGATACCGTTGTGGGTCAATATCTTGGGCAAAGTTGATAATATTCTGGTTGCTGTTACGCCAGATTAGTTCTGCCATTTCATAGGGATCGCTCTCCCCAGATCCGACTAATTTATCCATCCGCATCCGCGTAAAGGATTCGATGACGGAATAGGGATGGCGTACTAAATGGATGTATTTAGCATTGTTAAAAATGTTCTCGGCTTTGGCTAAAGTATCCCTGTTGCTGGCATAGGTAGGAGACTTATCTAGTAACAGGCGATCTCCTGCTAGCTGTTGCAGCATTTGATAGACTTCGGCGACGGAGAGATTTTCTCCGATCGATTCTTCTACCAGACTTTGGCTTTCTTCAGCAGAGATGTTTTTCAAAGCCATAAATGCTCGTTTTAAGCCTTCTCCCAGTTGAGAAACTCCTAATTCTGCTTCCCTTTCTTCCATGGTATCGAAGGGTAGTAAATGAAGTTCGGGAGGAGAACATAAATCGGGATGCCCTGCCAACATGACTCGCAGTAAAGTAGAACCAGAACGAGGACTTGACAGGATAAAAGCAGCAGGGGGAAGTTTATCCGTTAATAGGCTCGATTTAGTTCTGGGACTAGCTTTTTTGGCTGATTTTGTTTGCTTATCGTGAGTTTTAGCAAATTCTACCGCTAAATATTCTGCCAAAGAAACAATCTGGGGATGTTCGTAAAACTCTCTAGGATAGAGAATTAATTGTAAATCTGTTTTCAATTGATTGATGGCTTCCATTACCATCAAAGAATCCATCCCCGTATCCAATAGACTAGCATCTACTGATAAATTAGCTGGTTCGATCTGGAGAATTTCGGCGATCGCTTTTTGTAAATATTCAGTTAGATATTCGGCACGTTTTTCGGTAGGAGTTGCCAGTAATTCGGCTAAAATATTGCTTTGTTTGTTTGTTTCTGGCTGCGAGGGAATCAATTCAGCAAAGTAATTTGATTCTTTTAGAACGGGGAATTTCGTAGCTAAATTTTGCCAATCGGCACTAATTGCCCCTACTTGAGTTAAATCGGCACTTAGGATGGTTTCTAAAGCTGACATACCAGCCTGGGGATTAATCAAATTTAAACCAGGAATATTGAATCCCTGCTTAACAGCCATTCCTCCATCAGACCAAGCACCCCAATTGATACTAGTAGCAGTTAAACCCAAGCTACGACGGTAACGAGCGATCGCATCTAAACTAGCATTGGCGACAGTATAGTTACTTTGTCCTGGCGAGCCGATTAAAGATGCGACGGAAGAAAACAAGACAAAGAAATCTAAATCCATGTCTTTAGTTAGTTGATGTAAATTCCACGCACCATTGAGTTTGGGAGAAATAACTTTATTAAATCTCTCCCAAGTTTGTCCCTGCATCAAACCATCGTCGAGAATTCCCGCAGCATGGACGATTCCCCGTAGAGACGTTCCATGGAACGTCTCTACCAATGTTTCATGATCGGTGATATCAGCATTAACAACCTCAACATTAATTTTCTGCTGTTCGAGTAAGGCGATCGCTTTTTGCGCTTCGGAATTGGGTTTACTTCTACCTAAAAGAATCAGATTTTTTGCACCTTTTTCTACTAGCCAGCTAGCAATTTTTAAACCTAACGAACCCAGTCCTCCAGTAATCAAATAAGAACCTGTGGAATCAATATTTAAAGTATTATTTGTGATTAGCTTTTCTTGTTTTTGTAAGCGAGGAACATATATTTTGTTTTTACGCAGAACAAAACGATCTTCTTTACTTTTTTCAACAGCAATTAGCCTAACTAAGTTTTCATACTCTGCTTCGTTTGCTTTTCGATCTAAATCGACAATTCCACCCCATAGTTCGGGATGTTCCATGGCGATCGCACTTCCCAATCCCCACAGGCAGCTAGAAGCTATAGCATTACTGTTAAATTTGTGATTGATACTTTGGCTTTCTTTCGTTATTAACCAAATTGGAACGGTTACAGAATTAGCATATAAAGATTGCACCAAGCTTAATACATTACTGCAATGCTGTCGTTGATAGTTATCGATCTCAGCAATATCTTCTAATTTGCGATTTACTAAACCTGTCAGATAAACAATACGTTGTATATCATCATGTTGCTGTAATATTTGAGTTAAATAATCGAGAGTTAGATTTTCTTGCTCGACAATAATAAAGTTATTTTGTTTGAATTTATTTAATAGGGAACTACTGGTATTCTTACTAATCAATAGCAACCAAGGGCGATCCTTATTAGCTTTAGTATTTTTTAAATCTAAACTCTTGTCTTGCCAAGCAATTTGATAAAACTCTGGTTTAGTTACAGTTTCTTTTGATTCTGGCAGCCAAACTTTAAGCTGATTATTACTTGTTTGTTTTTGAGGAGTTAACCAATAGCTTTGTCTCTGGAAAGGATAGCTAGGTAAAGAGATTTTATGATTACTATTTCCCAAGGCAAAACTTTGCCAATCAATTTCTATTCCTTTAGTGTATAAAATCGCTAAACTTTGTATAATCTGTTGCCAATCTTGTTTTCTAGGGCGCAAACTAGGCAACCACTCACAATCGCTTTTTCTATTATGAGATAGAGCAGAACGACCCATGCCTAACAAAATCGGTTTTGAACCAATTTCCAAAAAGATATTACAGTTTTCTTGCTGTAAAGCTTGTATCCCATCCGCAAACCTAACAGGGGCAACTACATGATCGACCCAATACTTAGCTGTTGCAATTGACTCGGAAGCTATCTTGCCCGTAACATTAGAAATTAATTTAATTTGAGGTTGACTATATTCAATCGACTCTGCTACTTGCTGAAATTCTGCCAGAATTGGATTCATTAACGGAGAATGAAAAGCATGGGATACCGTTAATTGTTGGGTTTTAATTTGATGAGAATTAAACTCAGCGATCGCTTTTCTAATAAACGCTTTTTCTCCCGAAATCACAATACTTTGAGATGTATTGATTGCTGCGATCGCAATTTTTTCTTTAAACTCGTTAATTACTTGATGTACTTCTGCTTCCGTAGCAAACACCGCATACATTTCCCCTTCGTGGGACAAACTCTGCATTAATTTCCCTCTAGTAGCAACTAGTTTTAAACCAGCCTCTAAACTAAAGACTCCCGCAACGGTAGCTGCGACATATTCTCCTACGCTATGACCGATTAAAGCCGTAGGCGACACTCCCCAACTCAGCCACATCTGTGCCAAAGCGTATTCTAAAGCAAAGATTGCAGGTTGAGTATAAATAGTCTTGTTGAGAAGAGATGTACCCAAGGATAACGCTTCGCTAAATTGTCTCGATTTATGTTCGGGGTAGAGAATTTGTAGCAGAGGAATATCTAAATATTCATTCAGAATTGACCCACAACGATTTAAAGCCTGTCTGAAAACGGGTTGGGTTTGATATAGCTGGTAACCCATGTTGACGTACTGCGAACCTTGTCCTGTAAACAACCAAGCAATTCGATTGTCCCGTCTTATCTCTCCCGCAATAATGCCTTTTTTGTGTTCCCTTGTAGTATATTGCCCCAGTTTAGATTGTAACTGAGATTTCGACTCGCAAGCGATCGCCAGGCGATAACCAAAATGAGTTCTTCCAGTACTAGCGGTATAGCAAATATCTGCTAAATCCACATCGGAATGTTCTGCTAAATAATCCTTATAACTCAAGACCAACTCTTGCAAAGCTGCTTCACTTTTCGCCGAAAGAGTAAGTAACTGCAAATCTCTACTAATCCCCACATTCGAGGGTAAACTGTCTTCGCGGGATAATATCTCCTTGTCCCCCCGTCTCCCCGTCCCCCCATTCGTTCCGTCAGGGCGGGATAATAAGGGCAAGCCGTCTTCGCGGGATAATATCTCCCCGTCTCCCAAGACAACATGGGCATTAGTACCGCCAAAACCAAAAGAACTAACTCCTGCATATTTTTTGGCAGCATTCCAAGGCTGAAACTCTTGGGGAATAGTAATTCCAGTATTTTTGAGATCGATTAAAGGATTTAATTCTTTAAAGTGTAAGTTAGGGGGAATAGCTTGATTTTGCAGGCATAAAACTGTTTTAATAAACCCTGCGATACCTGCAGCTGATTCTAGGTGTCCGATATTGGTTTTTAACGAACCCAAATAAAGGGGAGTTTCATCTTCTCTACCCAAGACAGCTTTAAGGGAATTAACCTCAATGGGATCGCCCAAAGACGTACCAGTGCCGTGAGATTCAATGTAACCTATTTCTGCTGCACTCACCTTAGCATTAGCCAACGCCTGACGAATTACTGCCTGTTGGGATAGTCCATTAGGGGCAGTCAAACCGTTACTCTTGCCATCCTGATTGATTGCCGAACCTTTAATTACCGCCAAAATGCGATCGCCATCTCGTTCGGCATCCGATAAACGTTTGAGAATCACTATACCGCAACCCTCTCCGCGCACGTAACCATCGGCAGACTTATCAAAAGTCTTACAGCGTCCGTCTTCTGCCATCATTCCCGCCATAGAGAAGGTTTGAGTTAGTTCGGGAGAGAGCATCAAATTAACTCCCCCTGCGATCGCTTGGCTGCATTCTCCAGATCTCAGACTCTGACTCGCTAAGTGAATTGCCACTAAAGAAGAAGAACAAGCGGTATCTATGGCAAGAGAAGGGCCTTTGAGGTCAAATAAATAGGAAAGACGATTGGCAGCGATGCTATGGGCATTTCCCGTACCTGCGTAGGCATCTACATCGATTCCATAGTGAAATCTTAATTGAGAATAGTCGCTACTACTGATACCAATAAATACGCCTGTATTACTACCTGCTAAATCTTGATTAGCTAAAGCGGCATCTTCCAACGCCGACCAACTGACTTCGAGTAATAATCTCTGTTGGGGGTCGATACTTTGAGCTTCGCGGGGAGTAATGCCGAAAAATTGCGGGTCAAACTTATCTACATTATCGATAAAACCACCGTAAAATGCTGCTTCCCAGCGATCGCCAGAATCTCCAATGGCATCCCGACCATCTTTTAACAACTGCCAAAATTCCTCGACATCATTTGCCCCAGGAAAACGACAACCCATACCAACGATCGCAATTTCTTCTCGATCAGTTGTTAGTTGTTGGTTGTTAGCTGTTAGGGTCGTTTCATGAAACGACCGTACTTTGTTAGCTGTTAGTTGTGATAAATATCTTGTTAACTCATTGATATTAGGATAGTCAAAGACAATGGTAGGGGAAAGTTCTATCTTCAGCCAATCTTCCAAATCTGCCGAGAGGCTGACAGCATCGACGGAATTTAAACCAGAACTAGCAAAAGGTTCGTTAATGTCTATTTCCGATGCAGGAACGCCCAAACGCTGCGCCAAATTATCACTTAACCAATCTCGAATATTACTCTCCCCGTCTCCCAATCTCGTCTTCGCGGGATAATATCTCCCAATCTCGTCTTCGCGGGATAATATCTCCCCGTCTCCTTGTCTCCCCGTCTCCCACTCGCCTACCGTATTCAAACTGCCATCTAAAAATCCTGCTTTACAGGCGTGACGTTTGATTTTACCGCTAGAAGTTTTGGGAATACTGCCCGTTTTCAATAAAGCAATGCCGTGAACTTGTAGCTCTCGCTCAAGAGCGATCGCATTTCTAATCGCTTTGGTAACTTTTTTTACATCTAGCTTGCGAAGATGGGTGCGTTTGATTTCTGGAGTAATGACTAATCTTTCTTCTCCATTTACTTCTACAGAAAAAGCGGCAACATTGCCCAATCGAATGGCATCGTGAGCATTTTCTACGGTTTGCTCGATGTCTTGGGGATAGTAATTGCGCCCGCGAATGATAATTAAATCTTTAAGTCTACCCGTAACAAATAATTCTCCAGCCTGAAAAAACCCTAAATCTCCAGTCCGCAACCATCCAGCTTCTTGAGTGTCTTTGAGTACGGCATTAAAGCTATGTTCTGTTAGTTCAGGGCGATTCCAATATCCTTGAGCTACACTGTTGCTTTTTGCCCAAATTTCCCCAATTTCTCCCTCTTGGCATTCAGTCAAACTATCTGGATTAACAATTACTAGTTTTTGACCTGGTACGCTTACACCACTTCCTACTAAAGTAATGGCATTATTTGAATTTTGAGGCTCAATGGCAATATTTTCTTCTAACTGCTTGCTATCAAAGGTTGCGGTAACAAGATCTTGGTACTTATCCCCCCCCGTAATCATGAGGGTAGATTCTGCCATCCCGTAGCAAGGATAAAAGACAGATTTGCGAAAACCACATTCGGCAAAATATTCGCTAAAGCGATCGATAGTTTCGGCTCTAACTGGTTCTGCACCAGAGAAAGCAAGCTCCCAGCAACTCAAATCTAAAGTAGCTTTTTGTTCGGGAGTAATTTTCTCCACACAAAGATCGTAGGCAAAATTGGGCGCGCCGTTAGTTACCCCTCGATATTTAGAAATAGCCTTTAGCCAGCGATAGGGACGCTGCAAGAAGGTTACGGGTGCCATGAGATACATTGACAAACCTACATAAATCGGCTGGATAATACAGCCAATTAAACCCATATCGTGATAGGGAGGTAACCAAGCTACGGCATTGTGTTCTTTTTTATTTTGAAAACCATAATTAATGGTGGCGGAGTTAGCCATAATATTGCCATGACTGACCATTACTCCTTTGGGTTTTCCTGTCGAACCAGAGGTATATTGCAGAAAAGCTAGACTATCTTGGTTTATATCTGGATACTGCCAATCTTGAGCCGAATTTGGCTCGATACTGTCAGTAGCAATAAATTGGATCTGAGCCGTAGAGCGATCGCCTGAAAACTTATCGGCAACCTGCTCTTTGATTAATTCTGTAGTCAGAGCCAAGCTAGCTTCTGCATCGGCAACGATCGCCATCAAGCGATCTAGAGAGCGATTGGCACGGGGAGGATAAACTGGTACTGCGACGACACCAGCATACAAGCAACCAAAAAAAGCGGTAATAAAATCTAACCCTGGTTGATATAACAATAAGGCTCTTGCGCCCTCAGCTTGCTGATTTTGTAAGACAGCTGCGATCGCTTTTGCTTTCTGATTTAGTTGTTGATACGTGAGACTATCTATTTCAGTTTCACCATCAGCCAGGAAAGTAAACGCCCTTTTGTCGGGTTGTCTGCTTTCTTGCTCTTGTAATCGGTCTATTAGGGTTGTTTGCTTGCTCAATCGTTTCCTCTCTTTGCC
Organism: Waterburya sp.; assembly: GCF_058530065.1. NCBI lineage: Bacteria > Bacillati > Cyanobacteriota > Cyanophyceae > Pleurocapsales > Pleurocapsaceae > Waterburya > Waterburya sp. The sequence goes on from NZ_JBZNBU010000008.1 coordinate 17,648, forward strand.
ACCCACTTAGCTAGATGTATTTACTAGCTTATCCAAAAGCGAGATACATTTGTTAATACTCGCTAAAAGAAATAAATTATCTCAGACAAAGAATAACCGATAAAGGACTAAAAATATAGTAACGCAAGGCGAGGGGGTGAGGGGGTGAGGGAGTGATGGAATGACGAGGTGACGGAGTGACTGGGATTTCAAGTGTATTTGATCGATATGAAAAAGCTCCCAGTAAAAACTACTGAAAGCCATCTTTCTAGATTAAAAACTGAAAGCTAATAGCTAAAAACGAATAGTCTATTTACCTTTAAAAGAATTAACCCAACTTCTTAATTCTTCTTTGGCAACTTCTCTGCCGCCCAAACCAAAGGCAAGAGCGATCGCTACGGCAATACCACCCAAGATTAGACCGAAGGCTAAATTGACGATATTGGGAGCTATACCAATACGATTTAGTGCCATCGCACCGACTAGAACTAAAATCGCAATGCGTGCCGAATTAGCTAGCAATTGAGATTGGGAAGCACCAGAAGCCATAATCAAGTTGTAAGCGAGATTCGCTAAATACAAGCCAATGGCAAACACAATTACGCCGATTAAGACTTGGGCTGCGATCGCCATAATCACGCTGACTACTTCTTGTAGAGCGGGGATACCTAAAATGTCAACTGCCGTTAGAGTTGCCACCAGCATAATTCCCACTAATACCAAAAGTCCCACTAGTTCGGAAGGAGTCTTGGAGGGTACGCTAGCCCCTGTTTGAATCACAGTAGGCTGATCGGTACTCATTCCCAAATCGATTGGCTCATTTCCTGCTTCTTGGGGAGTAGGCAAGTCGGCATCGCGACGGGAAATTCCCAACCATTGCAAAAGGTTGTTGAAGCCAAGATTAGTTAGGATGTCAGTAACAAATTCCGATACAAATTGTCCTGCTGCATAGAAAAAGGCTAAGACCACTCCTGCGGCAAATAATTTGGGCAGCAAGTCGAGGACTTGATTGAGCATATCCGTAGCAGGTTCGGAAATCGCACTAATTTGTAGTTGTTCTAAGGCGGAAATGATGCCAGGAATTAGGATTAGAACAAAAACTACAGTACCAATAATGGCAGAGAGAGATTGACTGTTACCTCTACCCAAACCAAATTTGCGTCCGATGTTATCTACACCAGTAGCAGCCAATAGATTGGAAACAATTTTTTTAACGATATTGGCAATAAACCAAAATACAGCCCCAATAATTACCGCACCCAAAATATTAGGCAGCATTGCTAGAACTTCATTGAGCATCTCTTGGATTGGCTCAAGAGTTCCGTTTAACTGGAGAGCATTTAGTACTGCGGGAAGAAAAAGTAGGAAGATAAACCAATAGAGGGCGTTACCCAAAGTATCGGTGAGAGAGAAATCATTAGAATCTTCATCTAGTCCCAAACGCTGCTCGATGTTTAACGCTCCTAAAGCTGAAGATACTAAAGTTTTTACGATAGTAGCTACAACCCAAGCAATACCGAGCAAAAACGCTGCTCCCAAGATTTTAGGCAAAAAGCCCGTAATCTGACTCAAAAGAGTGTTCAGAGGTGCAGAAACAGCATCTAATTGCAGGGCATTTAAAAATGCCACTACGGCAAAAAGTACGATTAGCCAATAAAATAGAGTGGCAATCCAATCCTCAATCGGAATGGAATCTCCTCCTCGCTGTCCTGAAACGGCGGCTGCTATTCTATTATCTATATCAGTGCTGTTAAGAAGCTTTTTGACTAGTCCTTTGACAATAGAGGCTACAATCAAGCCCAAGACCAAAATGGCAATTGCTTTGATTACGCCCAATGCGGAAGCACCTAAATTGCCATTTAAGAGATTGGTGAACATATTGCCTGCACCTGCTTGAGCTACAAGTAGAGGATCTAGCGACGAAATATTACTAATTATTTGTGTCATGTTTTTTAGTTTTAATTCATCTAGTTATTCCCGCATAGATGTTAGCGGGAATTTATATAGATGTCTTGTCAGATTTAACAAGCAAATATATTTTGCTGCGATAATTATGCCAAATTAATTTCCCAATGCTGAAAAAGTTAACGATCTTACCTTTTTTTAAGCCATTTTGCTTAGTTAAAACTTAATCTTGATCTTGTTTTTTTATGAATTTTAAAAGCTTATATGGATTGACGATTTAAAAATTAAGAAATCCTTAATTGTATGTTATGTATATTTTTAGACAATTAGCCTATATTTTTAATAATTCTCTCGAAAATAATGCCATCGTTTCAATTTTTTGAACAATCGATTCAGATCGAAGCCAATGCCGTAACCACAGAAGAATGTTTGACTGACTTAAAATTAATGCACCGCTGGCTCAATCCCTTGTTAAAGTGCGAGCCGATTGGTACTTGGAGTACGGATGTTGGTAGCTTGAGTAGATTTACGATCGCAATTCCTTTGATACAGCCTAGCCTGAGAAGCGTGGTAGCTAAAAGAGAACCAGGGTTAATCGTCTGGGAATTTGACGGTTTTTTCAAAGGACGCGATCGCTGGGAATGTCAGCCGACAAACTATGGTACTTTTTTACTCAATCGCTTTGAATTTGCAATTCCCAATCCAGTTGTTAGTTGGGGATTTAATACTTTTGCTGCCAATCTCACTAAAAAAGATATGCAGGCACAGTTACGTCGTCTCAAACGAGTTGCTGAAGAGGTTTATCGTCTTAGTGATAATTAGTTGCTAGTTGTTAGTTGTTAGTTGTTAGTTGCTACCCACTACCCATCTCGATCCCGCTTTATTATCCCCCTTGAGGGGAGACGGGACTACTCACCACCCACTCACTACCCAATTGGTTTTCGATCGCGGGTAAAGGAACTTTATAAAAGTATTGTTGTTGAAATTGTTCTTCTTTAATGGCTTGAAGGAAAAGATCGATCTGATTTTGTAGTTGGGGATTAATAGTTTTGCCGTCGAAATTAAATTGATATAGTTGATCGCGAAAACTATAGTTGAAACCAGCATTTTTGAGGGCATTTAAACCTAAGTAAAAACTGCGCTCGCCCAAATTTAATTTAGTTTGGATTTGTGACTTACTCACGGGTTTTTGAGTGCGGGTTAAATATTTAGCAATACCAACTAGGTTTTCCCAGATATGTTCTAGATCTTTCAATTCTTCGGGGGTATAGGCTAAAACCAAAGTGCGATCGCTTTGTATTGCTTGACGATATTCTCGACGAATATTACCCCAGCTATGGGGACATTGTTGCAAAATATTGGTCTGAATTACTGGTACTTCTAAATCGTCTAATGTTTGGGGAGTCAGACGGCGATCGATAATATTTGTAGGGCGATCGCTTTCCGAGTTGAACCAAGAATTTTCTCCCATCAAACGGACGGAAATCAATCTTATTTCATATTGGTTGCTAAAGGTGTTGTAGTCCAATTCGGCGATCGCTTCGCATTTGCCCGTGACGGGAATTTCGTCTTTATAATGTCCCCACCACAGCCCAGGAAAGCCTTGCTTGACTGTATCGTCCCAGATTTTAAAAGTAGTTTTAATATATTGAACTTGATTTCCCCGTCGATCTTGAATATTTTTATTCCAAGCGTTGCGAAACCAACAGTTTTTAATTAATAATTTGGGAATGGCATTGCCCATGCCGTAGGGTTCGAGTTGTCTTAATTCATCAAACAAGTCTTTTCCCAGATCGGCAACAGTTACTACTAAATCGATATCAACTTGGGGGCTTAATTGGCTAATATCAGTATGTTGTTTTAGTTGTTGGTTGATTCCCTGCTTAAATAGTTCCAAATTTTCAAGGGGTAAACTCAATCCCGCAGCAAAGGGATGTCCCCCAAAACGATGGAGTAGATCGGATTGAGACTTGACTAGTTTATATAGATCGATACCATTAACCGATCTGGCAGATCCCCTAGCGTAAATGGTTGCTTCTGCCGATGAATTGTCGCGATCGCTACTAAGCAAAACCGTCGGACGACCGTATTCTTGGGCGATTTGTCCTGCTGCTAAACCCAATACACCCCCTTGCCATTGAGGATCTTCGAGGACGATAACAGAGGTGGTAGATAAATCTAATTGCTGTAATTTTTTCGTAACGCTTTTAATCGTGTCTTTTTGTAGAGACTTGCGCCGAGTATTAGCCAATTCCGCTTCTTCTGCCAGTTGCTGACACCGTTGAAGATCTCTACTGGTAAGTAACTCAACGCAAAAACTAGCATCTCCGTGAATGCGACTGACAGCGTTAATTCTAGGTCCCAAACCAAAAGAAATATCCGTCGGGCGATCGCCATTACGACGACAGAGGTCTAATAGTTTTGCCACCCCTGGACGAGTCATAGTCTTAGGTCTAACTTGTTTTTGTAGTTGCTTAATACCTACTTGAGCTAAATAGCGACAGTCTCCCCTCAACTCGACTAAATCGGCAATCAAACCAATGGCTACTAGATCTAATAGATTCTCAATTGGTTGTTGGGGGATATCGGGTAGAGTTTCGTAGAGTGCTTCTACCAACTTATAAGCCACTGCTACCCCAGAAAGGTTATAGACGGGATGGTCTTGAGGTAAATAACGAGGATTAATAATTGCCGTAACTTCAGGACGAAATTCGGGTAAAGTATGGTGGTCGGTAACAATGATATCGATACCCAAATCTTGAGCGTAGGCAATCTCTTCTAAGTTGGTACTTCCCGTATCGCAAGTAACGATAAGTTTCGTCCCTGCCTCTGCCA
>NZ_JBZNBU010000009.1:0-6480 GCF_058530065.1 Waterburya sp.
AACCTGTATTAATTGGTCGTTGAATAATGTATCCATATTGTTAGGAAATTAGATGAAAGCAACCCGCACCCAATCTAATCTTAGATTTGATAAATCGCCAGTTTATTCTAACGACTATAGATTAATTATCTATTGTCAAGACAGGTTGACTATAAATCCAAAACAATTTTCTGGGTTTTAGGTTGAGAAATACAAATTAGTACTTCCCCTTCATCGGGTTCGCCACCTGGTTCTTCGAGATATTCTACTTCTCCTTCTTTTAGTTGACACATACAAGTCAAACAAACTCCCTGACGACAGCTAAATTCGGGATTGATACCGTTAGCCTCGGCAAATTCTAAAAGAGTACCATCTTCACTATTCCAGGTTACGGTTTTATTAGATTGGGCAAAGACCACTTCCGCACTGGCGAGCGCGCCTTCATTATTGTTAGCAGCCTTAGCCTTACCTTTGGTTTTACCACCACCAAAAGATTCAAAGAATACTCGATCTTCCTCTACTCCTAACTCATTCAATCCTGCTTGGAGCGAATCCATAAATGCAGGAGAGCCACATAAGAAATATTCTGCTACTGTTGAGCCATTGTGAGTCGAGGCAATTTCGGGAATAATTGTTTCGGCTAGCAACTGTTTGTCCGCATAACCTTGACTGTGATATTTCCCTTCATCTTCAGGGCGGGGGCGACTATAACGATAATGAATATGAAGATGGGGATGAGACTGGGCAATTTGATTTACCTCGTCGCGACAGGCATGATACTCTCCATTGCGCGCCCCGTGAATAAACCAGACATGACGTTGAGGATTTTTTCTAGCTATGGCTTTTGCCATGGCAATCATGGGAGTAATCCCCACACCGTTACTAATTAAAATTGCAGGAAGGGAATTATCAACTTCAAGATAAAATTTACCGCTAGGAGGTTTGCAGGGAATTATCGAACCTTCTGTAATGCGATCGTGCATGAAATTGGAAGCTACCCCAGGAGGAACATCTAAACCTTTGGGAGAACCTTCTCGCTTGATCGATAGGCGATAGTAGTCTTGAGATTCGGGGTAATCTGAAAGAGAATATGTGCGAATTACAGGTCGTTCTTGTTCTGGAATATCTAGTTTGATAGTTAAAAACTGACCTGGCAGAAAATCTGGTAGTTTTCCCCCATCGACTGGTTGAAAATAGAAGGAAGTTATCTCTTGACTTTCTGGTTGTTTGTTAACAATTTTGAAATCTCGCCAATTTTGCCATGTATCGCGATCGAGATTATTTTGTTGGTTGTGTTTAATTTGCTTGCTGGGGGCTGGAGATTTATCTTTAATGGCAAAACCTACTCCCGCACCAACTGCTAAAGCTAAGAGGGAAGCATAAATTCCTGTTTGATGAGCTTTTTGACTGGCGGATTGGTCTTTATTTTTAGGATCTACGGTAAATGCGATCGCGACTGCTGCAATCAAAATAGCCATTGCAAAGGACGCACTTGCAGCAGTAATACTTCTCAGAAAAGGGTTGTTAATCTTACCAAGACTACTCAACATATATCATTTTGTTAGATGCTTCATTTTGACCTTAACAATGAATCGGATAAAGCAATCGTTTATTTAGATCGATTTAATTTTTATTGATAATTTTCTAATTTTAATTTAATGTAGCGTAGCCTAATCGTGACAACTCAACACTTTGTGCCTTTCTTCTATTCTTTAATCTATTATGATGAAATTGTGGAACAACTAGCGTTAAGTTTATCCCAATGAGATATTACAGGATGATTTAACAGTTGAGCGGCGGTCATTTTTTGTTGCTCGCCCGCTAGAATGACCCCTATATTACAATCAGCGAATATTTTTAATAGATTCTCTAAAGTATCTTGAGGATATAAATAACAGTTATCGATAATTATGATGTTTAATTCAGCATCTTTAACGACCTCCGAGAAAGATTTTTTTGATTTATCTTGAGGGTTATTGCCTAACTTAGCAACTAATTCTTCTCCCAGAGTATCTAAAAACTGTAAAGTAGTTTCTTGAGGAAAGGCTTGATAGTAAATAACTGGGGTTTGAAATTCGCGATCGCAATTTTCAATAAAATTTTGGATAATATCAAAGCTATTGATTTCTGGATTTGCCAACAAAATTCCACAATCTCTACTAATCATTTTGGCTTCTAACCAGTTTGAAATTCTAATTATTTTAATAGATTTTTTCATAATACTTCTCAATTTTATTATAAATTTTTGCTAGTTATTTTTATTCGCCCGCAGCAGTTTTTATTAGTAAAAAATAATTATTGACTGAGTTTTTACACATTTAGTTTAAGCTGCCTTATAAGATCGGTCATCAGCCATTTTGCCGATCTTGACCTAAAATACTAGTAAATATTGATATTAAGCTGTCTATTTTGAAAATATAAAAATATCTTAAATGAATCAGACTAAAAATAACTCACTGTAACTTTTAGGAACAGAAAGAAACTTTTTATTACTACTAGTTGTTATTTTTTGTTGTTGTTTTCCCCTAACTTAAATTTTCAATCTAGCTCAAGTTTTCTGGTTAAAATCAAAGGTTCTTCTGAATTTAGCTTTTTGAGCCGATCGCTTAAATCTAAATTGGGCTGGAGTTGCCCTGGTTGGAAGGTACGACTCATGACTACATAAATAGAAGTGCGATCGCAACCCAGATCCGCTGTCATGACTTCCGACCAAGACTTTGCTGTCAAGCAATCTGTAATTTCCCAATAACTGCCTTGCCACTGCAAAGAGCGACAAAACTGAAAGGGTGCGTCTTCTTTGCCAGTTATCAAGATTTTTTGTAACAACTTGCGAATTAAATTGGGGAAAAAGCGTCCCAAAGATAACATCACCAAACGCAAAATAATTAGGTTGAAAGAATTCATTTGTTTTTGTTTTGCCCAGCCCAAGTTACCAGCGATCGCAATTTTATCTGATTGTAATTCTAGTTGATAATCATCGATCAGATGTCCCACAGCATTTTTAATTTTTTGTCCCTGTTGGACGAGCAAAGAAAATTGACTGTCAGAAATCACTAATTTATTGTCACGAAATAACTTAAACACCCCACCTTTATTGAGGGCAATGTATAATTCCGTATCTTCTCGACGATCGATTAAAATCCCTCCTTGTGGTAAATAAATCCGTCCTTGAGGACGAGGTTGTAAGGGAGGGCGCGGGGAGATAAAATCCCGCCAAGCTAGAAGATAATTCCAAGTATGATGTCCGATAATGCGATCGTCGCTATAGCAAGCACCCAAACCATTATTCAATCCCTGCAAAAAGCGATCGTTAACATTTAAAGCAATGGGCATCCACTTGCCCACTAGTTCAAAACCGTGGGGAAAAAAATTATAAGTATTGCGACTAGTATATTCCCCTCCATAAGAGCCGTCAGGATGAACGAATTGGGCGCATAATTCTACAGCTTTGGCGATCGCTTGTTGGAGTTGTTCGGTGGGGTTTAATTCATAAATTCGAGCCAAACAGGAAATAGTTAAAGTCTGATAGCCAGGATCGCACCCTTCGTATTCGGCAAACCAACCTTCTGGATGCTGCCACGACAAAACTCTTGCCAGACGCTCTTGTATGTATCTATCCCAGCGTTTGCTTCCTAATAGATTGCTCAATAATTTTAAACAAAGCACAATCAGAGCTTCGTGATTGCTCAAACGTCCGCTTTCTCGGTGTTGTGCCAGCCAATCTGCTCTACGAGTAAAAAAATCTAAAATAGCAGCATTATCTAGCTCCATCAACTTATAGCTTTCAATACAAGCGAGTAAAGAAAAAGCCGTTGCCCCTGCTGCTCTTTCATAGGGAAAATAATCATCGCAAGAGCCATTGCTATGACTGCTTTTAGCTGCATAGAGAATTCCTGCTGCTACCCATTCTTTAATTGCAGGTTGTTGATAAAAAATATTATTGGTTAGATGGCAATGATATGCCAATGCTAAAGGATAAACAAATTCCTGAGACATTCCCGCAGGAAAATCAATTACCTTATACTGCCAGAAAGTGCGATCGAAGCAACCATAAGTCGGACTATGGGGATTGCGATCGAGTAAAGTGAGGATTTTGGGAATTTGTTTTAAAGCTTCATGGGCGAATAAATCTCTATGACTCATAGATAAGATTAATTTTTGAGTTAAGAACGAAGTTTAGCTGGGCTAAAGTTTCTCAAGCGTAAAGCATTGGTGACTACTGAAACAGAACTAAATGCCATGGCAGCCCCTGCAATAATTGGATTGAGCAACCAGCCAAAGATTAGAATTAGACTAATTACCCCGCCAACAACTATCTTGCGAATTAAATGACGAGATTCGGCTTTTTGAGCTAATTTTTCCGTATCGTCTTCTTGAATTAAAATATCTTCTTCTTGCAGAGGAGACGCACCATAGCCCGCCTTGGCTACGGCATTTTGGATGTCTGCAATAGTAACTTGTTGGGGATTATATTCTACAGTGGCTTGTTCTACACCAAAGTTAACCCGACATTCTTTTACCCCAGGCACATTAATTATCGCTTCTTCTATACTATTGGCACAAGCAGCACAACCCATTCCCCTTAGTTTGAGATTTATTTTTTTGAGATTACTGGTAGAATTCATTTTCAATTTGTGGGATTGCGATCGGCTAATGCTTTGCTTTCCCTAGTTAACTCAGCTACACAGTAAGTTTAAACTCTCTAGTTAGCTCTAGAGTCAAGAAAAATTTATTTTTAGTATGATGAGGTAATTAATGTTCAATGTTTGGTCATTGGTGACAAGTTAAGCTAATTTATCTTTAGTCAACTACTATCGATAGTTTTATTCATAAGTTTTTAATATTTACTGATATTACGCAAAAGCTGTAACTAGAAGATAAAGCCTCTAGGCTCTAGGCTTTAGGCTTTAGGCATTAGTGACAAGTTAAGAAAAGAGTTATTTCGTCAAGCACTACAGATAGTGTTTTGTTTATTTGATAACCCCATATGTAGATCGAGAGTGTTTTAAGAGCGATCGCTTTAAAATAAGAAGAATAGATTTTAAATGCTTCAAAAGCTGATAGCTGATAGCTGATAGCTGATAGCTAAAAACCGATTGACAAACGGTACAAAGCGTTAAGTTGTCACGATTAGGCTTTAGGACAGTTTTCGGATCATAGAACCTGACTTAGATGAAAACTGCTGTATTACTTATTACTTATTACTTATTACTTATTACTTATTACTTGAAAGCGTTTGACTTTAAACACAAAGCGTTAAGTTGTCACCAATGCCTATTACCCACTACCCACTACCCATCCTTAGGCTTTCTGCCAGCTAATATAAGGCAACTTAGTGGCAGTGGTTTTAATACTGTCTCGATTGTTAACCAATTGTCCGCAGTTATCCCAAGTACCTTCAAGGAACATTTGACGAGAACCTTCATTCATGGCAACAGATACGTTAAGGTTATCGCCTTTTACTTCCATAGTAGTTAAATCTACAGTTAATTCAATATTAGGATTTTGGGCGATCGCATTTTGTAGTTTTTTCACATCTTCAGGAGCAGCGATCGCGCAGGGTACGCCAATGGCAACGCAGTTACCAAAAAAGATTTCGGCAAAACTTTGACCGACAATTGCTTTAATTCCCCATTTGGCAAGGGCTTGGGGCGCGTGTTCCCGAGAAGAACCACAACCAAAGTTGTTATTTACGACTAGAATAGTTGCAGCTTGATTTTCGGGGCGATCGAAAGGATGTTCCCCATTAGATTGGGCGCGATCGTCGGCAAAAGCGTGTTCTCCCAAACCGTCAAAAGTTACGCAACGCAAGAAACGGGCGGGAATAATTCTATCTGTATCGATATCGTCTCCTACAACAGAGATAGCTTTGCCTGATATTGTTTGAACTTCACTCATATTTTTAACGTCAGTGTCGGGTGGGACTATTTTATTAAAAAAAGCGATCTCTCGTAAATAAGGCGATCGCTTTAATCTATTTAATTAACTACAATTAAGCAATAACTGAAGAATCTTCCCTAATTAAAACATCTAAATCTAATCCTGCATCCAAACTAATTACTTCTAATCCATCAACCGAAACTAAGCCAGTTTGGGCATTGTAATCGACGTTAGTAGTACCAATAAAGACTAGAGAATCCCTATCTATCTCAAAATCGAGAATGACATCAACATCTCCTGCAACAAATTGATCGGCAAAAAACTCATAGATATCGCTTCCTTCCCCACTAATTAAAATATCCGAACCTTCGTTACCAACAACGACATCATCTCCCGCCCCTCCACGAACAATATCGTCTCCCGCACCACCAAACATAAAGTCCGTGCCTTCTGCACCCATGATGTTATCCACACCACCGCCAGCAGAAATAATGTCTACTTCATCTCCACCCACTGCTACATCATTGGTATCGGGAAATAGTAGGATATTGGTTTGGTCTTCTTGCCCCGCAGCATATAATCCGCCACCTTCTTGAGGAGTATCAAAAAAAGCTGCCCCTG
>NZ_JBZNBU010000010.1:0-16432 GCF_058530065.1 Waterburya sp.
GATCGCTTATTTCAAAGCCCAAGGGAGCAACTAAATGCAATTCTGTTTTTGTAGCAGCACAAGTACGGGCTATATTGCCAGTATTGGGGGGGATCTCTGGGTTAACCAGAACAACTCGAACCATTTATCATTTAACATTTAACATTAAACATTTATCAGTGTACTGCTATTCAATGACTCCCAATTAGGCAATTAAAGCAGATTGACAGAGAGCATATTCTAAATCTCGTTCTTGCAAAGCTATACTTTTAATATCTTGTTGAATAATTTCTGTGGGAGACATTCCTAAATCGTAAGATTTGAGCCATTTTTGAGCGGTGTTTCCCTCGCGGAGAATTTTCTTTAAGGGAGATAAGAAGCAAGCAAATCCTTGTTGTTTTGCCAAGGGATATACTTCTTGATAAATCTCTTCAATCCAATCTTTGGCAGTAATTGTTCTCCCGTCTCGCCAATGGCGCAATTGAGCATCTAAACTATGTTTGGCAACAGCAATTTCATTCTTATCGGCGATCGCTACTAATTCTTCAGGAGATAAACTACTCTGAACTAAAGGATCTAACTCTGGGTATGCCATCATCTGCATCATTCGGGCTTCCAAAAACGCTGTAATCGCCAATAATGCCAAAGGATTGACTACCAAATCGCAAATTCTTAATTCCAGACGGTTAAGATTATAAGGACGGCGATCGCCATTAGGACGCACTGCACTCCAAAGATGGCGCACGTTTAGCATCGTTTTGGCTGCTAATTGTTCTTCCGTCCAACGAACGAAATGATTGTGACTGGAGAACAAAGGAACATTGGGAGGAGTTTTAGGGAACATCTGCCAGCGAGTAGAATGATAACCTGTAACTTTACCATCGATAAAAGGGGAGGAAGCACTTAAAGCTAAATATAAAGCTGCTTCAACTCTAATCAAACGGCAAGCTTGAATTAATAATTCTAGATCTTCTACGCCCACATTAATATGAATACTGGCAGTAACCACATCAGTACCGTAGGTATTTTCAATATAAGCATGATAGGGATTGCCAGGATCGGAACGGTAAAAGCGACTGCTATCTCCTAAAGACATAGTGCTACCAGGAATTAGAGTATAATCTCCCAACTGTTGCAGATATGCTCTTAAAGCTTGTCTGGGTTTGAGGAGGGCGCACAGCAAGCGATCGTAACCGCAAAAGGGAGCGGTAGTATATTCAACATTACGGCTATCTGGCTCGCGGACAAAACCATCTAAAGCTCGAACGATTTTATCTGACAATCCCACAATCTCACCTTGGGGAGTACCAGTGTACATTTCTACTTCAAAACCTTTAGACAGCAACCTCATAATTCTTTCGCTAATGAACTATAAAAAAATCGGTATGTATCCTAGTTCTAGTAGCAATCAAACAAGAAAAATTTACCTTGATTGGGGTTTTAGATAAAAAATATCAATGTTTACTCGCCATTTCAAGCCAGGTTATACGATTATCAGTGTAATCGATCGCAGTTGTTAGAAAATCTAAAGATTACAATTGACAAAATTAGCCTTTTATAGGTTAAAATCGCAGACTGACACAATCAAATTAAATTAATAACCACTTATTCATGGCAACTCTTTTATCTAGTCATACAGAAAAAACCAAACATTATCAAACTAATCAACAGGTAAAATACTTGCATCTAGAAGCAGAAGTAGATATGCTCCTGCAAAAACTAACTACTCTGAAAGAACAACAACAGCTTTTAGAAGAACTTTCTGCTAAATCGGCTCAGTAAGAAGGTAAGGGAAGTCCAATCTATCTAATTAAACTATAATAAATCAAAATTTTTACTAAAAACCCAGGACTTCTCTTATATTGCACAACGCTTCGAGCGAACAGTGAAGCTGTTTTATCCCAGTGCTGTTTGTCTACCCCAATCTTTCCAGAACTCAAAATAAGTAGTTAGGTAGAATTAAACAAATTTTTTTAACACGAAAGAATTTAAAACTTGCGATCGCGATCGCAACTATTTCTCAAAATATAGATGATATTAAAGAAGAGATAGAGCTATGCAACAGATATTATCTGTTACAAAGTTGCCCCCAGTTTGGTACCTGGGGGTTTTTTTATCTCTAACTAATAGCCTAAAATTAATATTTTAAAAACAGTGACAAGAAGTAACGATTAAGTTTAGACTAATTTAGTCAAGCTAGATCTAAGCTAAAGTAAACTAAGAATTTTCTATTATCTGCTATCTTCCCAATTTGATAGCGAATTCGTCCAAGACATCTAGAGAGTTTGAATTTAATGATCTCTGCCACACTTGAATTACCCAATCTCGATTTATTGCAAGTTAACCAACAATTAGAAAACGCCGAAGCATCTTCCGTAGTTGAATGGAGTGTTGAAACTTTTGGTGGCGGTTTGGTTATGAGTACTAGTTTTGGTATTCAGGCTGCGGTTATGTTGCACTTGGTAACGCGAATAATGCCAAAAATCCCCGTGATTTGGGTCGATACGGGCTATTTACCCGTAGAAACTTATAAATTTGCTGAAGAGTTAACTCAGAGACTGGAATTAAATCTCAAAGTATATCAATCTCCTATGTCTCCAGCGCGCATGGAAGCTCTATATGGAAAACTCTGGGAAAAAAATGACGTTGATGCCTTCAATCTCTACGATCGCATTCGTAAGGTCGAACCAATGCAGCGAGCCTTAAAAGAACTCAACGCTACGGCATGGCTAGCGGGATTGCGCAAAGATCAGACAGATCATCGCCAAAATCTGACCAGAGTTGAAAAGCAAGAGAATTTATATAAGGTATACCCCATTCTAGATTGGAATGCACGAGATATATATCGCTACCTAACTTCTCACGATCTGCCCTATCATCCTTATTTCGATCGCGGTTATGTTTCTGTGGGGGATTGGCATTCTAGTCGCCCTCTAACTGCCGAGGATGATGGGGAAAGGGATACTCGTTTTCGTGGCTTAAAACAAGAGTGTGGCTTGCATCTACCCCAAACTTCAGGAGAAGCTGAAAGCCTTAACTCTAGCAGTTTATGAAAATAGCCCCATATTAATATGCCATAGAAGAATTATGTCTTCTTTAGAACCTTATGTTGCCCGTTTGTATGTCTATCCGATTAAATCTTTAGATTGGGTAGAATGCGATCGCGTTACAGTTTTAGCATCGGGAGCAATTCAAGGCGATCGCACTTGGGCAATTGTTGACGAGCAAGATCGCTTTGTTAATGGTAAAAATAATGCCAAAATCCATGCTTTGCGATCGCAATTCGGTCTAGAAGCTAAAACTATCACTTTACAAATAGAAGGAGACGAGCGATCGTCAACATTCAGCCTAGAACACACAGCAGATCTTTGTCCCTGGCTAGAAGAATATTTTGGTTTTCCCGTAACCATCAAACAAAATTTAGAACGGGGTTTCCCCGATGACGTTGTTTCTCCTGGTGCGACGATTGTTAGTACTGCAACTCTGGAGGCGATCGCATCTTGGTATCCCGAACTAAATTTAGAAGATATCCGTCGGCGTTTTCGAGCCAATATCGAAATTGCTGGCGTGCCAGCTTTTTGGGAAGATAAACTGTTTGCCGAAGCAGATACAATCGTTAAATTTCAAGTAGGAACAGTAGAATTTATAGGAGTTAATCCCTGTCAACGTTGTGTTGTAGTTACTCGCAACCCTCGTACTGGAGAGGCTTATCCCCAATTTCAAAAAACTTTTATTCGACAAAGAAAAGCTACCCTTCCAGAATGGAGCGAGCGATCGCGTTTTAATCATTTCTTTCGCTTGGCAGTGAATACAAAACTATCTCCTAAAGAAGCAGGCAAAACTATTGCGGTGGGCGATCTAATTAAATTAGAGGAATCTTAAACACAATTTTTAGCCAGGCTAGCTCATACTCGAACATTCTCTTGATTACTTAAAAAATTAAATTGCACTCTTATGGTCAATGCTGTATGATATATTAGTCTTTGTTGAAGACACGCATTCAATATCCATACCTAGGGGGTATGGCGGAATTGGTAGACGCTGCGGATTTAAAATCCGTTGAGGGTAATTCTTCGTGGGAGTTCAAGTCTCCCTACCCCCATAACTTTGTGCTGTTATTTGAGCATCTCGTTGTGACTGGAATGTACATTAACTAATTATTTGTCATCGGTAACAAATTGCTGTCACTTTAACAAATTAATTGCCGCTTAAAAAATTTATATCACCCTAAAGAAAAAGGGGATAGAGAGACTTGCTTTCATTTTTTTAGAATGAAATAGCCCTGGTAAGTAATAAGTAATAAGTAATAAGTAATAAGTAATAAGTAATTATGCTCGTAAACAATACAACAAGTATTAAATATAAAAATAATTTAGAACTCAAACTAACTAAAGATGCTAATAATAAAACAATTTGTCAGCATCAATATACTAGTTTTCCCCTGCGTTTATCTCCCGTATTTCGTTTGGAAGGAGCAAACACAAATAGAGCCTATCTTTATTTAATTAATACTTCTCCTGGTTTATTGGCTGGGGATACTTTGAATTTATCTCTGCATTTAACAGCTAATAGTCATTTATATCTCACCGATCAGGCAGCTACTAAAGTTCATCCAATGCCAGAAATCAATATAAAAGGGAAGATTAATTATCAAATAGTAATTGAGGATAATGCTAGTTTGGAATTAGTTGGCGAGCCGATTATCTTATATGAAGATGCTAGTTTGGAGCAGAATACTAAGATTAAAGTTTATCCTACGGCTCAATTATGGTTAACTGAAATAATCTTACCTGGGAGATTGGCAAAAAATGAATATTATGATTTTAATCATTATTTCAATCGCCTAGAAATTGTAGATAATCAAAACGAAATATTGTTTGTTAATGCCAGTCGCTTATTAGGTAAAAATAACCCCTTTAAAGGTAATAAACTATTTGCATCCCTGCCAATTATAGGCAATGCGATCGCAATTCTGCCAGAAGTAGATCTCAAGGCTTTAATTACTCAATTAGAAGCTATTTCCCTGACTACAAGCGATCGCTTGGAAACTGCCATTACTACCTTACCCGCTAATAATGGAATTGCTATTCGAGCCTTGGCTAATAAAACTAGAGACATCAAACAATATTTTTCTTTAATACTAGAACAAATACGTCATCATACTGAAAATAATAAATTACCTTATATTCCTAAATAATAATTATTAATTATTAACTATTAATTATCGAGAAGCATTTCCCGATTTTATTGCGGCAATTTTTTCTTTAGTCAAACGATCTTCTCGTTTCAAGGTTTTTAACACAAATTCAGGTAATGTTGCCGATTTTTCTAAAGCTATTTCAAAGTTTTCTTGGGCTTCTTCTAGGGCTTTAAGGTTATTTTGCTTTTTACCAATCTGTCTTAAAATCTGACCTTTCAAATAATAGTGTTCTGGGTTATCAGGGGCAGAATCTAAAGCTTTATCGGCATATTTTAAAGCCTTGTCGTATTTCTTTAAGTCTCGATAGGCTACTGCCAAACCCCTTTCTACCAGATAATTAGGCGCAGCATAAGATTCAAAACGCTCGATCGCTTGTTCTGGTTTGGAGAAAGGTAAATTTACTGCCAACAATAAATCCATATAACCTTTAATTAAATTAAGTTCGGGATCGTTAGGATCGACATCTTCGGCTCGATCTAGAAACTTGAAGACTAATTGCAGCTTGCTGATGGCATCTAACGCACCTTCTTTTTCGTAGACATATGCCCCATCCATAAAATGTCCCACTGCCAAATATAAATTACCCCGCACTGGATCGGTTTGACTTAATAATTCAGCCGACTCTAAAGTTTGTAAGGCATATTTTTTAATATTTTCCCAGTCTTTTTCCGTATAAGCGAGAGAAGCTAACATAGCATGGGCTAGAGGTTCTGCCGACTCTTTTGATTCTGCTAATTCTAATTCCTTCCTAACCGTTTGATAGTCTCCTTTGAGAAATATCTTTTCAAATGCTTTTTCAGTATATTTGCCAATTTCGCGGGGATTTTCCGCTCGAAAAGGATCTTCCGCCCGAACAGCACCATTACCCAAACTAACAACCATAGCAACGCTCAAAGGTAGAGCTAAAACTATTTGTTTAAACCACGTTTTTTTAGTCATAGTGTCTTAAGAATGCAATTACAAGTAGTCTGAGCCTTGACGCGATCGCTATAAATCTAGTTCCTCAAAACCAAGACCAAACTACAATCAATTATGACAAATAGTTTTTAAAATTAAAGATTAAAAATACGCAAAAAAAACGAGTCGATGCGTTCGTTGTCAAGTGATTGATTGCTATTTGGACAATTAACTCAATTTTACGACCGACTCTGATAAAAATTATGCAGTAGCTTTATCTTGAGGAGAAAGTACTTGATCCGCAGTGGGTAACTCCAGACAATATCCAGCACCATAAACGGTTTTAATATAGCTAGGATGGCGAGGATCTGGTTCTAGTTTGGTTCTTAGATGACGAATGTGTACCCGAATGGTTTCAATATCATCATCTGGATCGTAGCCCCAGACTTCCTTGAGAATTTCTGGAGGGGCGACGGTTTCACCGTGACGTTGCAACAAGCAATGGAGTAATTCAAACTCTAAATGGGTTAGTTTGACAGTTTTTTCAAACCAAATTGCTTCAAAACGCTCTGGGATTAAAGTCAAAGGACCAAAATTCAAGATTTCTGAATGTTTGGCTGCTTGAGGAATGCGATCGGTACGACGCAACAAAGCTCGAACCCTGGCTAACATTTCCTCAACTTCAAAAGGTTTTGTGAGATAATCATCAGCACCAGCATTGAAGCCTTCTACTTTATCTTGGGTTTGACCCAAAGCAGTGAGCATAAGTACTGGAATATCGGAAGTGCGATCATCTCGACGCAATCTTTGGCAAACAGTAAAACCATCTACTTTGGGAAGCATCAGATCTAACATAACTAAGTCTGGTTGCAGTTGTACGGCTAAAGCTTGACCTTTAACTCCGTCTTCTGCTTGATTTACATCATAGCCAGCCATTTCTAAGTTAATCGAAACTAGTTCTGAAATTGCTGGATCGTCATCAATGACAAGTATTCTGGGCATATTAAATAAATTATTCGGCTTTTATTTGGTATGAGTGCAGTTGCTATTTTGGAAACTTAATTACAAAAAATTTAGACTAGGTTTATAATTCCTGTCCTGATTATAAGCAAAAATGCCCATTGTGTTTCAGTTTGCGATCTGATATCTACATTTATGAAGGTTAATTGCCTATTATATAGCTATTTTTAAGTAAGATATTGCTGTATTTACTTATGTAAAGATTGCCCCTTAGCTTGGTTTTTGCCAGCAGTCGAGCTATTGCTAAAGATATTGTAAAGATAGAGGAAGTTGCTCAAGCTAAAAGAGAAATTATTTTGATGAAGAGAATCATTTTATCGCTCGCCCTAATCTTTTCTGCCTGTCAAGCCAAGATAAACCCGCCACCTCCTCAAACTGTCGAACTAGCAAATCAGAATAGTGCAGTGCCAGCCTCTGATTTTGAGATCTCTTCTAGAGGCATTGGTAAAGCCAAACTGGGGATGACTGTGGGCAAACTCCAAGAAATATCGGATCAAGATACTGTTTTTGAAGCGATACCTTCTTTTATGGTGGATCTTGATGCGATCGCCGTCAGCCAGGATGGTATAGTCCAATATTATATTCTCCACCCTGCGGGGGATAATTCTCAATTCCAAGGCAATACAATTAATCCCAATCTGGTAATTACTGCTTTAATGACTGATAACGATAACTATCAAACGAAGCAAGGTGTTAAAGTCGGTACGCCAATCGAGGAAGCAGAGGAAATTTATGGAGATGCAATATTAGCCTACAACATTGAAGGAGAGTCTAGAGAATATATTACTTTTGGCGATCGACATCCTGAAAATATTCAATTTAGAGCTTCTTACTTTAAACTGATTTCTAATGGTTTGGGCTTTTCTGGTATCTATCCCGAATATCCAGGAGTTTCTTACACTACTGATAAATATCGCGATGATGCTGCTATTGCTGCCATTGAAGTTTCCTGCGCTCGGGATAATTGTCTTAATTAAATAAACCAAGGGTGGAAATTTTATTTAGTTTTGTTTTAATTCTCTTTAGTGGTCTAATAGTCGGTGAAATCGCTCGAAGATTGGGCGCGCCACCCCTACTAGGAATGATGTTGGTAGGACTGTTCTTAGGCTCTGAAGGGATTAATATACTAGACAATGGAGTTTTAGAATTAGCCGACGATTTACGATCGCTTGCCGTAACGGTTATTTTAATGCGGGCGGGATTGGGGCTAGATCGCGAAAAACTAGTCAAACAAGGTACAGTAGCTCTGCGTTTGGGTTGTTTACCAGCCCTCACCGAAGCGTTGGTTATTGCTGCACTCTCCATTTGGTTATTAGATTTTAATTGGCTGACAGGTTTGCTTTTGGGTTGCGTTGTCAGTGCCGAATCTCCTGCGGTAATTGTCCCTGGTATGTTGCGTCTTAAGAATTTGGGCTGGGGAGTTGCGAAAGGAATTGCTGATGCGATCTTGACTGGGAGTGCCTTGTCAGATGTGTTGGTTTTGTTGTTGTTTAGTTTGCTGGTTAATTTTGCTACTCAAGGAGATATTAGCAATCGAGATTTGTGGTTGTTGCCCATCAAAGCGATCGCCCAAATTATTTTAGGAGTCATAGTCGGCTATCTTGCTGCTAAATCGATCGTTTTCTGTACTGTCAAGCAACAGTGGACGCGAAACAGAGTGCAAACTACTTTACTAGTTACCAGCATTGCTTTATCCATAGTTATCTCAGCCAGTCGTTTTCCTTACTTTTCAGGATATTTAGGAGTAATGGCAATGGGATTTTTCCTAATTCAATTCAACCCTCCCCTCTGCCGCATTTTGCGCCAAGAATTCAACCATCTTTGGGTTGTGGCAGAGATAATTTTATTTGTCTTAATGGGTGCGACAATTCAATTAGATATATTAACTAACATCTTACTCCCAGGACTATTATTACTAGCTTTAGGATTGTTGTTTGGGCGATCGCTCGGCTGGTATCTAGCTACCTTAGGCAGCAATTGGACGCTGAAGGAAAAACTATTTCTTTTACCAGGAAACTCGGCAAAAGCCACAGTACAAGCCGCTATTGGAGCAATACCTTTAAGTTTGGGCATTTCTGGCGGGGAGCGAATACTGGCGATCGCTGCCCTCTCAATTATGGTTACAGCCCCCTTGGGAGCTTGGGCAATACCGACTTTTGCGCCTATTTTATTAACTCAAGATACGGTAGATCCGACTAAAACCAATGTCATTACCAGTACAGTAATTTTAGGAGTTGTCGATCGCAACACCGAAAAAGCGATCGCAGTCTTGACTAAAACGGCAGATTTAGCCCGTCGCACTAATGGCAAAGCAATTATTGTTTCTTTAACCAGCGAGGGAGAATTAGATATGGATAAGTTACAATTACTGACTGCTAATTTACTGTTAGATATTCCCCATCAATATTTAACTATTAAAGAGCGAAAAGAAATAATCGCTCTTGCTCAAGAAAACAAAGTAACAGAAATAATTATTCCCAGATGGGATTTGCCAGATAGAGAACAGACTCTCTATCCTTTATTAAATCGGTTGGTTTTAGAAAATAGCCACGTTTCAGTGATGTTAGTTTGAGTAATACTGAAGTCATACTATTTCTCCTTGAAGTTGCACTTAATATTTTTTAGATTTTGTTTCTCGCAAAGACGTTTACCCAGGTCGGTGCGCTGGGCAAAGGCGCAAAGGCGCAAAAGAAGAATTTTTTATTGAGTGCATTGTTATAGAGAATTGGGATTATAAGTACCCAAGCAGAATTATTTGTATATTTCTAATGTTTCTGACTTCTGACCTCTGTACGGACGTTTCATGAAACGATGAGACCCCGCGCCGCCGTTATGGGTCGCGGTATCCTTTAGGACAGGCGCAAGGGAACGCTCATCGGAGTCCCTACCTGACTCCTGACCCAATCTTAACTATCCAATACCTTGTCCACAAAATTGAATTGTTAAACGATAAGTATTGCAATTGGTATATGTTTAATTCAATCTATAGGTTTTTGGTGTCATACCAGTAATTTGTCGAAACTGTTTGCTTAGATGGCTATGACTGCTAAAACCGCACTCCAAAGCAATATCGATAATTAATCGATCCGTTGTTTTCAGTAATTGTTTGGCTCTTTCTACTCGTTGCTGACTCAAATATTGATGGGGTGTCATCCCAATTGATTGTTTAAAAAGACGACTAAAGTGAAATGGACTCATATCAAGTAATTGAGCCAAATCTGCCAGTTTAATATTTTTATCTAAATAAGCATCAATATAATCTAACACCTGACCTAATTGGCGCGGAGACAAACCTCCTTCGTAGATAGGCAATTTAGGTTTACGGGCGGTATGATGTCTGAGTAAGTTTACTGCCAAAACATTCGTTAACGAATCAAGATAAAGTCCATTATCGAAGTGTTTTTGTTGATGTTCGGCAAACAACATCATGGAGATCGCTTCAAGTTGAGCATTACGAATCTGAAACCCTGGTAATAATTCTAGACGGTCTGAATCCCGATCTAAAGTTTCTCTGGCAATGCTTTGAAGAAACTCGGTGGTGAGTTGAATCTGCAAACAATTTTCTTGACCCGACCAGCGCACAAATAGAGGAGTGTTGGCAGGGGTAATTAGAATCTCTCCTTTTTGATACAAACCCGTATGAGTTTTACCATCTTGAACCTGCACGTATTCAATCGGACGTGGAGCAAGAGATATAAAAACTGTATGTTCTGCATCATTACAATAATTACTTTCTCCAGCAGAATTTTGCAGGTGTTGGAGTTTAATTTTGTCCCTACTTTGAGTTGAATCTTGTAATTGAATAGCAGAATTATTCACGACAAATAGATGTTCTTATCCCAAACTGACGTTGACTATAAGTTTAAATCATCAGTAATTTATAAATTGTAAATAATATTGCGATCGCAAATTACAAGACGCTCTTGACAGAAGATTTACAAGTGTCTCTAAATTTATCAAGTCGATCGCAAAACTACTTTTTAAGGTTGGGAAGCCAGTCACCAAAATCTTGGGTCAATTGAAGAACAACCGTAATAAAAATTAGAAATTCCTATCGGTTAAAATTTCATAACCATCTTTGGTTACTAAAACAGTATGCTCGAATTGTGCCGAGAGATTATTATCTACTGTAACTACCGTCCAGCGATCGCGCAACACTCTAGTATGCTTAGAACCTGCATTTAAAATGGGTTCGATCGCTAAAGTCATTCCTGCCTTTAATTTTACGTTAGGCATCCATTTAGTACGGTAATTAAATACCGAGGGGGCTTCATGAAGGTTTTTACCTACGCCATGTCCTGTATAGTTTTCGACTACGCTATAACCATGGGCTTTAACATGGTCTTCGATCGCTCCTGCAATGTCTAGCAAGCGATTTCCCGCTTTGACTTGTTCGATACCTTTATATAAAGACTCTTCGGCTACCTGTATTAGTTTGGCTGAATCCTGGGATACTTTTCCCACCGCAATAGTGATGCAGGAATCTCCATGAAATCCATCACAAAATGCTCCCGTATCTACTTTTAAAATGTCTCCCCGACGAATTACCTTCTTCGGGCTGGGAATACCATGTACCACTTCGTTATTAACGCTGGCACAAATCGAAGCAGGGAAACCATAGTAGCCCTTAAAACTGGGAGTAGCTCCCATTTCTCTGATTCTTTTTTCGGCATATTCATCCAAATCTGCGGTAGTCATGCCAGGTTTGGTTATTTCTTGGATTTCTTTGAGTACTGTGGCAACAATACGGCTAGAGTGTCGCATTTTTTCGATTTCTGAAGCCGATTTGATATGAATTCCTTTAGGATTGCGGTCTAAGATGGGAAGTCCATTAGAGTTTTGCAAGTCGGATGTATTTTTCGATTTAGGGAAAAGAAGATTTGTAATAATATTCATTAAAAGATTTTTTAATAATACTTTCTAATCAGTTATTTTAGCGTCGATTGAGAAGTACTTTCTGGTATATATTCTCTTCCTCGCCCAGTAGGTGAGTCAAATCAAGCTTGATTTATGAATAAAAAATAATTCCTGAGAATCTAAGTTGCAGTGAATTTGATAATCTAACAGTAGGATAATTGTTAGATTTTACTTTCATTTAAAGTTATTACCTCAAGTTCTTGGGAATGTTTTCGTCAAAAAACACTCTTTATCGGCTGAAAAATTAAAAATCAACTTCAGTTTGCTTTTTAATCTCGGAAAAATGCGATCGTTTGCTAACAATTTATACCTAAATAGTATTTATAACAATTATAAAAAAATCTAAAAATGTCCGATCAAAATGATAGTTTACCCCTTGGGAAGTTATTACAGAATGCGGGTCTTATTTCTAGTCAACAACTAGAACAAGCTTTAGAAATTCAATCTCAATACACTGAAATGAAGCTGGGAGAAATTTTGGTATTGCAGGAAGCAATTAAAGCCCAGACTGTTGACTTTTTTATTCATGAATGGCAAAAAATCCAAGCAGAAGGTCAACAATTTCCTTTGGGAGTTTATCTCAAAAAAGCTTCTTTATTAAATGAAGATCGAATCCAAGCCATCTTAGCAGAACAAAAAATTAATCCACTTAAATTCGGCGATTTAGTAGTAAAAAAAGGCTGGTTAGAGCGCAAGACTATTGATTTTTTTCTCAACAGTCTTGCTTTTAAAACGCCTCAATTGATGTCTTCTATAACTTTGGAAGAATACAATCGGAAATTTCTCCAGCTAGAAAAAAAATATAATAATGTTTCTTTGATTTTAACTCGTATTTTAGCCTGGACTGGGGGCAATTCACCTTTAACGAAGACTATTTGTCATGTTTTTGCTAACTCCGATTTGAATATTCCTGAAGGAAGAGAAATTAAAGCAGTAGATAAGTTAATTGAAGGTGCAATAATTAGAAATTGGCGTACTAGTAAACTAGGAAGTTATCTTAGATCTATCGAAGAAAAACTGATTCACAATCAACAATCTCAACCAGTTTTATTATTAGCAGAATATCAAAATATTCTCTTATCAAATAGTCGAGAATTCAATCATACTAAAGAACAAGAAGAGTTGTTGAATTTAGGAATAATTATTCGCGATCGAGCAGAAGAAAAAGTACGGATTACTAATTTAATTTTTCAACAAGTTTTCAATCAAAACTGGCTAGTTGAAACTCAAAAAACTCTAGAATCCAAAATAGAAAAGAAAAGCAGCAAGATTGCCAAAGTCGATCCCTTAGAAAATACCAGTCAAAATCTCACAACAGATCCACTAGAAATTACAGAGATCGAACCGACACAAATAGAAAATAAGGCTTTAGCCATAGTCGAAACACAAGAAAATTTAGTCAATAAAGCTCCTAAAACCGAGCCTTTAACTAAATTTAGCTCTTTACTAACTTTAGTAGGATTTGCTTTATTTGTTCCTTTAGTCTTGGCAATTAATAACTATTATTCATCCCTCAAGCAAGAAGAACAGCTAGGCAATCAAACCTTATTAAATAGCAGTCGTTTAGAAAATTTTTGTCAAAATATTAACACAATCAATCCGTCATCTACTTTAGATTTGATCTTTCAACTGGAACAGAATAAAGAAGCGGTTCTTAATGCTAATTCGACTAACTTCAAGAGATTTCCCGAACGTTGTGAAATAGCTTTAAATAGGTTGCGAGTTTTGGCTGCACCAGAATTAGGCAAAGAAAGTAGAGTCATTGAGGCGATCGAGCATCTTTGTAAAATACCTGCTAATGCTAAAAATATTAGCCAGGCAAAAATTTGGCTCGAACATTGGTCGGAGTCTTCTAGTTGGGGCAATGCCACTCAATCTTATTTAGAACTAATCGATAGTTGTCCCGCAAGAGACATTTAAGTAGTAATCAGATTTTTATTGAATGGGTTCATTGTTACCAAAACTAATATCGTTCTCCTCATATTCTTGAGGTTCGACGTGAATTAGAACTCTGACAGTACCAAAATTTTGCTCTAAAAGTTCTTCAATTTGTTCGGTAATTTGATGGGCAATTACAATATCATCAGTATTAACAATTAAGTGCATTTCAATAAATACTTGTCTGCCCAACATTCCCCTAGAAGCAATATCGTGGCAGTTAATTACTCCTGGTACTTTCATGACAATCTCATTAATTGCTTCAGGGGCGATCGCCATTTCATCTACTAACCAGGGTAGGTTTTCGCGAATTACTTCCCAACCACTATGGAAAACCAACAAAGCTACGGGGAAAGCTAGGATAACATCCAACCACTTTAATTGAGGAATATTAAGATTGGTGGCTTGCCAGACTCCTAATAAACCAGCAATTACGATCATAGTTACCCAAATGTCGCTCATCGTATGCTTGGCATCGGCAATCAGAATTGGACTTTTAATTTTTTGACCCACACTGCGCTCGTAAAACGCCACAAAAATGTTAACTCCTAAAACTACCAGTAATAACCATAATTCAGCAGCAGAAACTTGAATCGCAGTCAGATCTTCTGTGGGGAAAAATATTTTTTTGATGGCTACTTGTAAAATCTCAAAACAAGCAATACCCAAAAATGCGGCGATTCCCAACGCACCCACAGCTTCAAACTTTTGATGTCCATAAGGATGTTCTCGATCTGGTTTGGGAGATGAAAAACGATTGGCAACTAAACCCAAGATATTATTGGCACTATCTGTAACGCTGTGCAAAGCGTCTGCCTGGAGACTCAAAGATCCAGTAGCAATGCCCAGAGAAAATTTTAGTGCCATGACAAATAAATTTAACAGTAAAGTCAACCACAAAACGCGACGAACTTGAGAGCGATTATCTTCCACGGTGGAGCATCAGATACGTACATCTATAATAATAATCCTAAAAATCTTAGAGAGCTGCCTAAAATAGTGTTTTTAACTATATTGAGTTATGAGAAAAAAAGTAACTTATTAAAATAATTTCTAGCTCCACAGGGATTGATAAATCCTAAGATTGGTACATTGAGTTTTAGGGCTTAATACCATTTCTCTTTAATGGGACTACAGATAACTTTCGGGCTGGGAGACTAGGAGATATTATCCCGCTTGACGGGACTGGGAGACTAGGGGACTGGGAGAAATAAGCTATCTATTTGTAGCGATAATTTGGAGAATTGGTATAACAACAACTTTCAATAGTACACAAATCAAATTTGAGCATGGATAAATTAACTCTCAATTTAGTTCAAGGGGCAGTGAGCTTCAACTTTTCCCCAGCGGCAGCCAAACAACTCAAAGCAGAAATATCTACCTTGATGCAAAGTCTTAAGGCTGTTGCTACCATTACCCCTGGGGGAAGGAATCGTCCTACTCCCCAAAAACCCATGGAATATCGCCATGCAGGAGATATTTTCCTCGAAATATTTTGCAATCCTAATATCTATCCCAGCCCCTTTGCTGCCAAAATTTTAGTTACCCTCAGAGACGATCGCATTCGTTTGACTAGCGAAGCTGAATTAACTCAATTAATCGAAGATTTGAATGTTTACCTAGAATCAATCAGTTAATTAGTCATTAATCAACCGATCGACCTAAAAAACCCCCCAAATGGCTAGACAGCTTAGGGACTCCTAGTTTTCGCCTCTAACTTACTTGGGGGATACTGGATGAGAGCTTAGAACTTGGTGCATTAACATCAAATCCTAATCGTAGTATTCATATTGGACTGATAATTACTAATTTGCCAGGAAAGATAACAACTTAAGTTGATAACTTAAGCTTAATTTCGATTGTATTTAATCGATCGCAAGTCTGATTAACTGATGGTTAGAAAGTTTGAAGTGATGAATTTCAACAGTCAAATAACCAGATCGACCTTAGCGATCGAAGCGATCGCAATTGTAAAAGCCAATACTAATCGCTAAAGTAAGCTTAGGAGATTGTTGAAAAAATTGCTGACTATTTAGTATTTTTTATGTTTAGTTCGAGTCAAAAGTCGAAACGCAAACGCGGGGTAATATTATCCCCCATCGGGTGGAAACGTTTGATCGATGCCCAAACTAGTGCCGAAAATAAAACTAATGGAGGAATTTCTTACACTCTAGAAGATTTAAACGAACTGACTGGACTCAGCGCCCATACTTTAACTAAAGTTCGTCGTCGGCAACATCCTGTAGATCGACAGACTCTAATGGATTATTTTCAAGCTTTCGATTTAAGTTTGACCGACAAAGATTATATCAAACCGATTGCCGAAACTCAGGCAAATGCCCAAGGGAGCGACAATGCCAAACAAAATCTACTGGCAAACTCCGAAAAACAGACAACTAACAAGATAAATCTTATCCAAGAAGAACCGACTCTACCAGAAGGACAAGTACCCTTAGATTCATCCTTTTATATCGATCGCCC
>NZ_JBZNBU010000011.1:0-21800 GCF_058530065.1 Waterburya sp.
AATAGCATCCCATTTAGCCAGATTGAGAACAGTGAGCGAACTATTAAAATGAAAGTCAAGTTTACTCAAGTCACGAGCCTGACAATCAGCTAATCCAGTGAATTGCTTACTGTCACGGAAGATAAATTCGATTTGGAAACGAGCTATTAGGGGGTGTTTGCTGAACACTAAGACTGAAACCCATTTTCTGATTGACATCTATTACTGCCATAGCTGAGATTTCTAATCCCTTTTCTGCTCTTGATACACTTCCGTTATAGAAATAATCTAACCCATAGGTCTTGTTGCCACTCTTGGGAATAAAAGAACAATCTACCGCCAAGATTACCTCCGAGTCTGGTTCAATTGCCCCCTCAATTAGTTGCTGATTGAACTTCAGAAAGTTAAATGAGCGTTGATACTGTCGGCGATAGGTTCTCTCCGAAAGACGGCTATATCGACCTAGATTGGTAAAAGTGGCTCTACCGCAACTGATAAGCAAAGTGGAAAATAAAGTCACGAGAAACTTTTGTTGAGGTTGTGTCAAATTTCCTACTGAACCCAGCAAGCTTTGTATAATTGTTTTAACGCTATCCATTGCACGGTAATCTTTCAACACTTTTACCTTAATTCAGTGGATGGCTTTTTTTCTCTCTTCTACAAAAATTGTCCGAACCATTGCTTGTGAATAGGTGAGATTAATTTTGCACGATTACTGAATTTTCAATTCAAATCGGGAACTCTAGGTGTAGTAGTACGTTTCACCTATGGATTATGTTTGTTCCACCTCAATGTAACCAACTTGCAGATAATGTCAATCGAATTCTCGATCTATTATCTTCATCTGAGATCGAAGATCGAGATTTAGCAATCGTTAAAGCTTCTTTAGCTAAAGCCGTCGCCCCCAAGTTTGAAATTGTCTTTGCGGGGGCTTTTAGTGCGGGAAAATCAATGTTGATTAATGCCTTACTGGAAAGGGAGTTGCTTTACAGTGCCGAAGGTCATGCAACGGGAACTGAATGTTATATTGAATATGCCCAACCAGAAGCAGAAAGGGTAGTTTTAACTTTTTTAAGCGAAGCCGAAATAATTCAACAGGCTAATAATTTATGTCAATATTTAGGTTTGGCTATCAAAGAAAATCTAACAGAAGCGGAAATACTTAGATTGTTAGTAGCTTCTCAAACAATTATCGAACAGGAAGGTGGGGCGAGCAAATCAGAAAAGGCAAAAAAAGCCAATGCTTTAGCTTTATTATTACAAGGTTTTCGAGATAATCGCGATCGCATCGATACCCATCGTCACAATACTTATTCGATGGAAGAATTTAATTTTTCCAATCTAACAGAAGCGGCTGGTTATGCTAGACGGGGAAGCAATAGTGCGGTATTGACCAAGGTTGAATATTACTGTCATCATCCTTTGCTAGAAGATGGCAACGTACTAGTTGATATGCCAGGGATCGATGCCCCAGTCAAAAAAGATGCCGAACTTACCTACAGCAAGATCGAACATCCCGATACTTCAGCAGTGATTTGCGTACTTAAACCAGCATCCGCAGGGGAAATGACTTCGGAAGAGACAGAGTTATTAGAAAAAATGAAGTCCAATCTGGGAATACGCGATCGCGTTTTTTATGTTTTCAATCGCATCGATGAAGCTTGGTACGCTACTCAATTAAGGCAGCGTTTGGAAGATTTGATCGCAACCCAATTTCAAGATACGGCAAGAGTCTATAAAACTAGTGGCTTGTTAGGATTTTATGGCAGTCAACTTAAGTCTACCAGTAATAGCGATCGCTTTGGTTTAGATTCGATTTTTGCAGGAAGCATCAAAGGAATGGGGGGAGAAGAGAAAACTCCGCAGTTTGTTAGCGAATTTAATAATTATTGTGCCAATTCAGGCAAACTAACTAATACAGATTTTAGAGTTTCGGTACATAGCTATGAAACCCAGAATGAGAACTATACTCGCATCTTGAGCGAATTTGGTACGCCTTTAATCCAACAGTTAATCGCCGATAGTGGTATTGAAGAATTTCGTAACGCTATTACTCGCTATCTCACCGAAGAAAAACGCCCCCAACTATTTGCTAGCTTAGCAGAAGATCTTCAGCCGATTTGCGATCGCCTTAAAAAATATTATCTCTCTCGACTGCAAGAATTAGACAGTCAACCCAATGAAATAGAGGCGATAAAAACCCAAGAGTTAACTCTCCTCAATCAAAAGCTACAAGATATTGGCAAACAATTCTCAACTCATTTAGAAGCAGAAGTAAATACTGTCGTCACCGATCTAGATACAGAGTTTCAAACAGATTTTCAAAAACTCAAAGCCCAGATGGTAAGCCGTCTCGACGAACTATTACAAACCTTTTCCGTCAGAGATGCCTACAGTCGGGCTACTCTTTCCCATCCCCGCAACGCTACCGCACCTTTGATTGCTGTATTGGTAGAAGCCTTATATTACCTATCCAACGAACTAGAAAACACCCTAGTAGTAGGATCGCAAACACTAGTAAGTAACTTCTGTCAGCGTTTGCGCGATCGCATCAAACAACAGGAATACTATCGCGACTTAAATAATTTATTAGAAGAAGACACGGGAATTTTGGCACAAATTGACGAACTAGAAACCAATTTAACCCATGCTTTAGTGAGCGAAGCCAGAACAGAATGCGATCGCTATGTGAGAGAAAGTCCCCGTTTTTATGATGAAGGAACGTTTTCTATTTATCAGTTTCGTCAGACTTTATTAAAAACATCTGAGGGTTATGACTGCGAAAGTATGGTTAAAGCCGAACCTGCCATACGTCAATTATTAAAGTTAGATTTTGAACCCAAAGTTTCGACCACAATTCGCAGTAATTTCCGCCAAACCATCAACCAAACTATCAAAACTCATCTGCTACCAATAGCACAACAACAAACAGATAAAATCTTGCAATATTATCCCCAAGCTAAAGTAATTCTCGAACAAACTTTAGAACAGGAAGCCTTGGCAAAAATTGCTCTCAATCAGAAAGCAAAAATCGAACTAAAACAACAGATAGAACTTTATAATCAGTCAGTAAATAGTATTAATAGTTGCTTACAATCCTTGAATGTATTTCAACATCAATTATCAAATTTAGAATCAATATTATCTACTCATACAATTGAAGATAAAGAGGAAGTAGTTAAGGCGATCAATCTTTAATTCATACAAAAAATAAATTGTAGAGTGGGCGACGCGAAGCGAGTGCTTTAGTGCATTGCACACCTTATTAATCATAATTACTAAGGAATAATCATGTCAAATGGATTTGAAGTTGAAACTAACAAAAATTTGCAGCAATGTCACCCTAAAGATGTTTTGTCATTTAAAGATAAATGGGTAAACATCGAAAAAATAATAGATATTATATATAGATCTTTTAGAACCTCTGGAATTAATTCTATTGTTAGTCATATAGCCAATCATTCAGATTTTAAAAATACTAGTACAATTAGTACTTGGTTTTTTGGAGGACAAGAATGCGAAATACTCCGTGCTGGTTCTGATGGTTGGCAAAAAGGAAAACTAAAAATAAACGTTACTTTAGAATTTATTCCCGACGAGCCAGAAATAGAAAAGTCTCTGCTTGATGATATTCGTCAAGGAGATAGCAATACTTAACAATGATCTACTGATGGTATGGATTTTTTTTCTTTTAGAAGAGAAACCCCATAATAAAGTCCCCCTTGACAAGGGGATTTAGGGGGATCTAAAACAAAAATTATTCCTATATTACTTCTCATAAAAACAAATAATTATGACACAAAAAAATCAACCAATCAATTGTAAAAATTTTCCTAAGTTAGAAATAAATAACTATTTAAACAATTGTTGCGATCGCGATGTAATTGCCTTCGGCTCAAAAGGACTAACTTATATTAAAAAATTATGCGATCTAGTTTTGTCTTCAATAGATATAAATCTGACTAATACTATTGGTCGTTCAATTAACCAAAAAATTTCTAATCAATGTAAAGCTGAATTATGGTTTCAAGATGGCGAAGCTTGTGAAATTCTCAAAGCTGGTGCTTCTGACTGGCAAAAGGGAAAACTAAAACTAAAGATAAATCTTAGCTTAGAATTTATTCCCGATGAACCAGAAATAAAAAAATCTCCCCTCGATGAAGTACGAGAAGAAATCAACCTTAATTCAACTACTAACTAACAAGTAATTAATCATGGAAGAAGCAAATCAAATTATTTTTAACGATGAAGTAATTACAATCAAAGATAAAGAAGATAATGTATTAATTGCTCATCATACCTATCAAGCAAGTGAGTTTTTAAATCGACTAGGTAAACATATCGATCGCCATAAAAAAGAAAAATGGATCGATAAAGGAGTTCCCTGTAAAATGTTATCTCCCAATCAAAATTGGCAACCAGGAAAAATAAAAATATGCTTGCAATTTATACCCGATCGCCCTGAATCTGTTTTGGATGATGTCCGTCAAGAGTTAGATCGAGATAATCTTTAATTTATATGATTAAAAACTATCTCTTTGTCCAAAGTCCAAAATAGAACAAACCATATCTAATTATTCAATCAAGAGAATCAGAATTAATTAAACCAATTTCTCGCAAGCGTAAATTTAAAAATTCTCCTGCGGTAATATCTGGAAATTGCTGGGGATTATTTTCATCGACACAAGAAGCCAAACAACTAAGATCCATCGCCGAAATAGGGTGCATAAAAAAGGGAATGGAATAGCGTGGGGTAGCTAATGATTCTTGAGGAGGATTGACTACTCGATGAACTGTTGACTTGAGTTTTTTGTTAGTCAGACGTTCTAACATATCTCCTACATTAACCACGATCGCATCTGGTAAGGCGGTTACGGGTATCCAAACTCCATCATGACGCAAAATTTCTAATCCTGCTGCGCTTGCACCCATAAGTAGAGTGATTAGGTTAATATCGCCGTGTGCTGCTGCTCTTACTGCCCCTGAAGCAATATTTTGAGAACTATCTAGAGGAAAGTAATGTATTGTTCGCAGAATACTGTTACCTTGTCTGACTCGATCGTCAAAATAAAACTCATCTAATTCTAAATATAAAGCGATCGCTCTTAAGATTTGAATTCCCGTAGCTTCCAAGACACGAAAAGCTGCGATGGTTGCAGGGGCAAATTCAGGAACTTCTTGGGGAAAAACATTTTCAGGATATCCTAGGCGCGATCGCTCTATGGGGGAAATCTCTTGTCCTACATGAAAAAATTCCTTAAGATCGCCTATAGTTCTACCTTTAGCGTGTTCTTTTCCTTTAGCTGTATAGCCCCTTTGTCCCCCCAAATTTTCGATTTCGTAGTTTAATTTGATCTCCTCTGGTAAAGCAAAAAACTCTCGAACTGCCTGATACAAATCAGCAGTAAGTTTCTCTGACAAACCATGATTTTTAACCGCCACAAAACCAATATTTTGATAAGCTTCTCCCAATTGCCGAACAAACTTATCTTTCCTACTAGGATCTGGGGAAATAAAATCACTCAAGTCTACAGAAGGTATGCGATCGTAGAGAATATGGTTCATTGTTGAATATTTGTCTGACAAACAGTCTCTCAAAGTAATAATTGCAATAATAAAGAACCTACACTACCCATAAACTTACCAACATGACCCAATCCTCCTTCTCGCTCGGCTAACTTATCTTCTGCTTCCTGAATTAAAGTCATTTTTGCTTGAAAATCTTCTGCTGTTTTTAAGCCTAATTCGTGTTCTTGTTCTTTAAATAATTTAGCAGCAATTTTAACGTTGTTTTTGGCATCTTCTCGATGGTCAAAATTGTATTGAATAATTCCCAAACCAAGATATGCAGGAGCAAATTCGGGATCGATTTTAATTGCTTTTTGATAATTATTGTATGCTGCATTATAATTTCCTCGCTCGGCTTCTTTCACTCCCCAACGATGGAATTGTTCGGCAGTAGCAGCAGTTTCCGCAACACCTTTAATTCCTTCGACGCGAGCTAGATCTAGATCTACTTCGGTCAAATTGGCATTATTCAAATAAGCATTGCGTAAATCCGTACCCGTTAAGTTTGCCCCAGTTAAATTTGCCCCAGTTAAATTTGCTCCGTAAAAAGATGCCCCAGTCAAATTTGCACCCCGTAAATTTGCCCCCGTTAGGTTGGCTTGACTGAGATTTGCCCCGACTAAGTTAGCTTGAGTCAGATCTGCCCCTGTTAAATCTGCCTGTACCAAACCAGAATTAGTTAAGTCGCATTGAGAGCATTTTTTCGTATTCAACAGTTGAGTAAGATCCCTCAGATTTTCTGCTGGGGAAGGAAGCGCAACAGTAAGAGTAGAGATAATAGTAAGAGTCGCCAATAAGGGAAATTTCATCTATTTTAAGAAAAAATATAGCTTGAAGATTCCGCCATTTTAGCCTCGATCGCTTTTTTCAGCCTTCATATTTTAGGTTGCAGATCGTTAATCGCTTTTCCCCAGCGTTGTTGATGCAAACGACCATTCAATTGCCAAGCTAAACTACCGTTGTAAGTAATATTGAGGGGAACTGATTGGCGTTCGAGATGGTAGAGACTGACATCGGCTAAATACCAACTTTCATAGCCTAATTGGCGACATTTGAAACATAAATCGGAGTCTTCAAAATCGCCAATGATATAGTCGGTGCTTAATCCTCCTACTCGCTGATAGAGTTCTTGAGAGATTGTCAGACAAGCCCCCGTAACAGCGGGTACGGCTCTAGTTTGTTGGGCTGGGGGATATTTTTCGGGCAAACCTTTGTAGTAGTGGAGAGTAATCCAAAACGGGAAAGTTGTTTGAGTAAAAAACATTCCTGCGTGTTGTAGAGAATTATCTTCATACAGTAGCTTTGTACCAACAATGCCAATCTTGTCGGAGGATTGATAAAAGTCAATTATTTTGCCGATCCAGCCTTTGGTTTGAGGAAAAACGTCGGAGTTTAAGAGAATTAAATAGTCGCCTCTGGCTTGGTCAACCCCTGCGTTGTTGGCTGCTGCATAACCGCTATTGTGTTTCATTATTACCAATTTTACTGGTAATTGATAGAGGGTAGTCTGGTGGCGCAGTAGGTTGGTTAATTCTGCTTTTTGTTCGGGGGAATCTAAAATGTAGATGATTTCGCACTGTTTGAGGGCTGGATCGTTTGCCATCGTTGCTAGTTGAATTTTGATGAAATCCAATCTTTGATAGAGAGGAATTATCAGAGAAACTAGGGGTTTATCTTTGGTTGTTCCCAGATCGATCGCCTCGTCGATAGTTACAGTTTTCATACACAATTGCTGTAGTTTTAAGGCTGCGGGAGCAATACAATTTTCCAACATTGCCGAGCTTATTTTATCGGGCGGAGCAATTTGTAATATTTTCTGACGGGAGTTAAAGAAATCGCCATATTTGGCATCGGGAACGATTTCTAGTTTTATATCCCCCTTAAGTTTAACCAGAAAGCGAAAACTATGAAGTTCGGCAATACCTTCGAGGGAATCTCGAATTTTTGCAGGTACTCGGGCATAAGCACAAAAGCCAAATTTGCCCTCAAAATCACCGTATCGCGTATTTTTGAGAAATTGGCTGACATCCTGGCGATCGATCAAATAGATCTCTTCGCGGGTTAATTCTAAGGAAAAACCCAAAGCAGAAATTACTGTAATTCCTTCGAGCATTTGATAGGCATCTTGCAACCAACCGCTAATAAATAAGCCGTCGGTTTGGAGGGGAATTAGATAGTCAATAAATATTTTGAAGGGTAATTGGGGATCTACTAGGTTGGTAAAGGGTATTTTGAGAAAATACTGTAGTTTTTTGATTATTTCCGCTGCTGCTGGCTTTTGCTTCTCTCCCACTAACTCAATGAGAGAACTGCTCAAAGTTTCTCTAATTAGATGTTTTTGGGCATCTGGTTGGTTTTGCCAGCGATCAATCGATTCCAAACCATAGGCTGTTTGGCTTATTGCTCCTAAAATTAAGACGGGAATATTATTATCATTGACGCACAGACGATAAGCAATACCCTCGGTTAAATATAAGTCTTCAGCAAAAACCGCAATACCAGCGATATGGTTAGGAGAAATCTGCCAAAAATTTGCCCTAGCCACTCCATAATTGCGATCGGAAGCAGCAAAAATCTTTTTTTTACCTACTAGAGACAACTTATCTACCGTCGCTTCTAAATATAAAATACTGGGACACAACCAGCAGCCATAATTAAGCTTTATTCCTTGTCCCTTTAAACTTTGCCACAGGCGATCGCATTCTGCGATCGATAACTCACCCTTCTCTAATTTTAAAAACAGCCCTTCTAACTCTACTCTCCTTGTCTCCTCGTCTCGAATTAAATTCAATTTCTCTTCTACTTCCAACCAGCCAGGAGCTAATTTTTGGACTCGTTGATAACAAATCTTGGCTTTCGAGGGTTGTTTAGCTTTGATTAAAGCATTGCCCAATAAATAAAAAAGTGGGAAAAAATCAGGATATTTCTTACATCCTTGATAGGCTAATTCGATTGTTTCGGGAATGCGATCGCTTTTCCAGAGTTGTCGGGCAAGATTGTAATATAACCATGCTGGTTGTTGGGGTTCAAAAGCGATAGTTTGTTGATAGTGAGCGATGGAATTAGTAAAATCTACAGGCTGGCGATCGAGTATTTCTAAAGCTCGATGTATCTCTGCTGCTGTGGAATGAAGAATTAAAGCTCGTTCTCCCAGACGCATCGCCGCTTCCCAACGTTGCAATCGAGTTAACAAAATAATGGCATTTTCATACAACCAAGCAGGTTGTGACGATTTTAATTTAATCGCTTCTAAATAAAATTCCGCTGCTTCTTCTAGTTTGCCAGCTTTTTGTCGCTCGATTGCTTGAGTCGCCAACCATTTGGTAGAAGTAGGATTAGGAGGATATTTTAAGTTGCCAATAGTCATTCTAATTAATTTTCGTACCTTCTGAGTTATCGTTTGTAGGTAGTAGTTTGAGTAGTTTGTAGTCTACCCTTTAGGGTTGAAAAACCATTTGATAACAATGGCTAAAGCCATCACTAGGAAAACGACTAACAGCTAACAACTCTAGTTTTTGGTCTGTTATGTACTGCGGAAGTTCGGTTATTTAACTTTTAACGATCGAGATCGACTGAGGACTTTTGCCTATTTCCCACCCTTAGAGCAACATCTTTTAAGTCCAAGTTAGGATTTTTTGCCATAATAGCCTCGCTTAATGTAGAAGTTAATTCCAGGTTTTGGGGTTGTATTTCTAATCCCATTTGCAAAATTGAAATGGCTTCGTCTATTTTTTCTTTTTTCAATAAAGCTTTGCCCAAACCTAAATATAATTCGTGATTTTTGCGGTCTAAAGAAATTGCTTGATGGTATAAATCTAGATTGTCGGGATCTAGCTTCAATTGACTCCGACAAAAACTTAAGGCTTCTTGTTGAGACTGGCGACTGCGACGGTGTAGAATTGCACCCATTTTGGACTTAATTTCTGGTAGATTGGGGTCTAGCTGTTGGGCATTTTGATAGGCAGTTAAAGCTTCTTCCCATCGTTCTAGTTTGACTAAAGCTTCTCCCAAATTGTAATGAGACCAAACAAAATCAGGTTTAAGAGCGATCGCTCGATGAAAACTGTCCGCTGCTGGCTGCCATTGTTCGGTTTTTAACCAGGCATTACCCAAATTGTTGTGAGACCAAGAATTATCGGGATTTAAAGCGATCGCCCGTTGATAAGCTGAGATCGCCTTTTGCCATTGTTGGGATTCATAAAAAGCTTCGCCTAAATTATGCCATATGTCTGCGTTGTGGGATTCGATAGCTGCTGCTTGTTGATAAACCGCGATCGCCTTAGAGAATTGTTTGTTTTGCGTTAAAGCATTACCCAATAAAAAGTAACTGTGGGAGTTAGATTTATCAATTTTCAAAGCTTGTTGATAGCAAGCGATCGCTACTGCTACTTTTCCGCTACTCATCAAAATTTCACCCAATTGCCAATATGCTTCGATTAATTCTGGCTGGAGAGTTATGGCTCGACGGTAACAAGCGATCGCGGGTTTAATTTGTCTTTGTTCTAAAAGTTTGTTACCCAACAAGAGATGCTTTTCAGCAGCTATTTTTTCTGGCTGCAAACTAAATCCTTGATAGTAGGCTTGATTGGCTTTTATATGGTCTCCTGCTTTCGACCAAGCTTTACCCAAGCTGAGATAGTATTTTGCGGGGCGAGGTTCGAGTTGGATCGCTTTAAGATAGCAAGAAATAGCATTCTGCCATTGTCTTGACTGGAAATAAAGATTGCCCAATTGCCATCGCAACCCTGATGAATTGGGTTCTTGTAAAATTTGCTGACGATATTGAGCGATCGCGTTGGTTTTAGCTGGGGCTAGCTGTCGGGATACTGGGCTATTTTTGGATGGCAATTGAGGGATAACTTTGTTCTTTTTTCCCAAGATCAAACTGCGAATTTGCTGTCTCGATTTCGATTGACTTTTATGTTCTTGGGCTTCGACTTGTAATTGAGCCAACTTGCGGTAATACTCTAAAGCCTTTTCTTTTTTTCCTTGAGCTTCTAATAGTTGAGTCAATCTCACATAAGCATTTAAAAACTTGGGTTCGAGATGGATGCAATGTTGGTAACAAGCGATCGCTCTATCTAGTTGATTTTCTGCGGCTAAATTGCGGGCTAAATCAAAATGATTTTGAGCCGAGATGATTTCGGGCTTAATTGCCAAAGCTTTAAAGAAGCAGTCTTCTGATTTATCGTACTCTTGGAGTTTTTCCCATACCTTAGCCAAGTTACGATGGGGCGCAGCACAATTAGGATCGATAATAATTGACTTTTGGTAATATTCAATTGCTCGCTGCCATTTTTGGCTTTTGGCATAAATACTACCCAAGTTGCAGTAGATTTCTGCCATATTGGGCTGTAACTCTAAAGCCTTAGCATAAATACCAATAGCATCGGCATTGTTTCCCGACTGTTGCAAGCAATTACCCCATATTTTATAGGCTTCTCCCAGACTAGAACAAAGCCTCAATGCTTCTTGGCAAGCAGTAATACTTTTAGCCCACTGTTTTTGCTCGAAAAAAAATAAAGCTTGTTCTATATATACTTGCGATACGTTGAGATTATCTTCTAAAACCAAATCTCCTGCGGGAGACATTTTCATCTGAGGTAATAAGATTGAATCGTTTTGGAGTTGTATTGAAGAATTTTGACGATCTTGATTGAGATTTGTCTTAACTGGGATGAAATTGACGTTAGAATCGGTTTCTAAGGATTTAATGGGCTGCTTGGAGTTTAAGTTTAATTGTTCCTTACTTTTTTGGGCAATTCTCGAACGATCGTCCATAATTATTTCTAATTTATTGGTAGTTGTCTGAGACGCAATGTTTGTCTTAACTCTTTCTGTTTGAAGATTTTTTGGCAATCTATCTAAGGGAATAATAGCTCGTATTGGCAAAGATTCGATTGTAATTTCCCGATTTATCTTATTAGCTCTTCTTGCTCGAATTTTCTGGAGCAGTTTAGTCAGTAGTCGAACGGCTTTAAAGCATTCTGGATCGGATTTAAGTGCCGAACGATAGTAAAAAGCTGCCAGGTCTAGGTTTCCTACTTTTTCTGCTTTAATTCCCCACCAAAGATCTCCTTCTGCTACCTCGACTTTAGTTGACTTTCCAGTATTCAACCTATCTTTAGATTGGCGATCGCGACTTAAATCAAATCTCGTTTCCCACAAGGAGTTAGTATCATTATTTTGGCTAGAGCGATCGCCAATATTGGTTAGCATCTGATTTATGTTTAATTAATCTATTTGGCAAATATTATAAAAAAAAATGAATGTTAGTTAAACATCAAATCAACTAACATCCAGGAAATAATTAAACTCTAATTTTACTTATTTATGCTAAATCTCACTAAGCTAGATTACATAATTTCAAAATTTCCATTTTCTGGAAAATTCATTTCCAAATCTCCTGCATTTTCTAGATCTTTCAAAGTAATAACTACATCTCCATTGACAGATATATAGCCAGTGTTAGGATCGAAAGTTGCACTATCGTTTTCGCTCATTCCTCTAATAACTAGCTTGTCTTCTCCTACTTCAAAGTCCCCTATTTGATTGGTGAATTCAACATCTAAATCTGCTTTAGAGAACTCAAATACATCTTTGCCACCATTACCCATAAGCATATCGTCGCCTTTTCCAGGATTGAGAATATCTGCTCCCTCTCCACCAAAAATAGTATCGTCGCCATTACCAGAGTAAATAAGATCTCTACCGCTACCGCCGATGACTATATCATCACCTTGTCCGCTGAGTATGATGTCATTACCTTGTCCGCCCAAGATATAATCTCTACCGCTACCGCCCAGGATTACATCTTTACCGCTACCGCCCAACACACTATCGTCTCCCGCACCAGCTTGAATCAAATCTCCGCCAGAGCCACCATCAATTAAATCGTTCCCAGCACCAGCATCAACTAAGTCGCTAGCACCGCGAGCCTGAATAAAATCTCCGTCCTTTGTACCTTGAAGACCGTCAAAACTATCAGTGCCAATAATTTCTAAACCGTCACCATTAAATTCTGAAATCTCGATCGAATCTATAACTGAAGACATAGTGCAAAATACTCCCTTCTAAATTTAACTCACTCTTTTATATTGGCTTTACTATTTTTTGCCAATTAATTTAGTTAAAATCTTTGTTTCGCTTGAAAATTTTTAGAAGGTCAGAATATAGCCATATAATGCAAAAATTGAAAGAATTTTCGCTTTTTTCTGGAGTTTCACCGATCTTTTTAAAGATTAAAAAAAAATTAAAATATTCTAACAAATAGTTTTTGGTAATCTACATAACTAAATTGTCAATTTTATTCTCTATTTTTTAGATAAAAAAATGCCCTACCATAGCCTAAAAGACCTTAGTAAAGCACCAAAAAATTGTCAACTATTTTTTTTTAGTATTAATAGATTATTAAAGAAAAATTAGATAATTTCGTAATCTCCATCATCGTTATCTTCAGCATTGGATTCGGGGAGGTTGTTTGCCAAGCCAAAATTAATAATATTTTCGCCATTCAAAGAAATACTGTTAGTTGTTGGATCGAAAGATATTTTATCCTCATCACTAAAACCATTTATGACGAGGCTATCTTCAGCGAAATTAAAATCGACAATAGTATCTACTTCGTCAGCAGCAAAATCTTCAAGATTAAATTCAAACACATCTTCTCCCGCACCACCAAAGAGAGTGTCCGAACCCGCACCACCAAAGAGAGTGTCAGCACCTTCTCCACCGTCAATTAGATCGTCTCCTAAGTCTCCATTGATATGGTCGTTGTCCGACTCGCCAAAAATAGTATCATTTCCAGCACCAGCTTCAATGATGTCATCGCCAAAACCGCCTATGATAATATCGTCTCCCAATCCACCAACAATACTGTCATCTCCTCTTTGAGCATTAATAACGTCATTTCCATCCCCAGCCACGAATAGATCGTCTGCGTCAGTTCCAAATAACAAATCTACTTCATCCGTACCAACTACCTCTAGACCATCACCGTCGAAGGCAGATATATCTATCTTGCCTATTACCGTAGACATTATTATGATACTCCTGATATCAGTTTAACTGTTTTATTTATACTATCTTCAAGTCTTTTTTGCTAATCACGCTTGTAGTCATTTTGTAAAAAAACAACTACAAAAAGCTATCCAAAATCGACATTATTTAGGTACTAAAATACTACTAAACTCAGAAAACTAAAGTTTCCGATGCAGGATAAATTTTTTTTGTCAATTTTGATGTGTCGAAAATTACATGAAATTAATTACTGTCAACCAAAAAATTTTATTATTTCTTTACTTTCTGAGGCTCAAAAACTTTAGTAGCAAACCTTCTAATTAGAAGATAGTAAGCGTCCAATAGTACGATTTTCAGGAGTAAAGGTAAGTTGGGCAACTCGTTGAATATCTTGGGGAGTTATAGTTTCTAGAGTTTCTATTTCGTTAAAAATATTGCGCCAATCACCTGTTTTAGCATTGTATTCTGCGAGTATTCTTGCCATGCCCATATTTGAGTCTAAGGTTCTTAATAAACTTGCTTTTAGTTGAGTTTTTACCCGTTCTAATTCGGCTGGTTTGACAGGTTCGGTTTTCAGAAGATCTATTTCACTTCTTAGAGCAGTTGCTAGTTCTTCGAGTTCCGTACCAGGAGCAGTAAGAGCATAAACTAAGATCAGGTTGGGGTATTTATTACCAGGAAAACCATTAAAACCTTGAGCGGAAAGAGCGACTTGTTTTTCTTCCACTAAAGAACGATACAAACGAGAAGTTCTACCATTGCTGAGGAGTTCGGATATAACTTCATAAACTGGGTAATCGGGATGACTGAGAGCGGGAATATGATAACCTTCGAGATACCAAGGTTGGGAAGGAAATTCCACTGTAACTTCTCTA
The DNA here is from genome assembly GCF_058530065.1 of Waterburya sp. Lineage (NCBI taxonomy): Bacteria > Bacillati > Cyanobacteriota > Cyanophyceae > Pleurocapsales > Pleurocapsaceae > Waterburya > Waterburya sp. The sequence goes on from NZ_JBZNBU010000011.1 coordinate 14,442, forward strand.
GTTTTGGTTTGAGGTGGTTCTGGTCGCTCGACTGATGGGGGTTGAGGTTGAGCTTGAAAGCGTCCGAAATAAGTTTGAGCTAGTTCTTCTACTTCTTGAGGCTCTACATCTCCCGCGATCGCAATAGTTAAATTATTGGGGGCATAATAGGCTTGAAAAAATTGACGCACGTCTTCCCGCGTTAGGTTTTGAATATCTTCTTGATAGCCGATTACAGGACGTTTGTAAGGATGGGTAGTGTAAGCAGTATCGAGAAATTCTTCAATAGTCTTACCAATAGGAGAATTATCAGTCCGCGTCCGTCTTTCTTCTAAAATAACCTGTTTTTCTTTATAAAATTCGCGGAACACAGGATCGAGGAATCTTTCTGATTCTAGAGACATCCACAATTCTAATTTGTTAGCAGGAAAACTATAGAAATAACTGGTATAGTCTGCTGAAGTCGCAGCATTTAAACCGACTCCCCCCGCAGTATCGACAATGTTGCCATATTCATTTTGCTTGACGTATTTACTAGCAGCAGACTGAGTCACAGCAAATTTATCGGATAGTTTGGCTAGCTTATTGCTATCTCCAGCTTTTTGAGCTTCTTGCAGACTGGCAAACAAACGGTCTAATTTATTTAATTCTTTTATTTCCGCACGATAATTAGTCGTACCAATTTTTTTCGTCCCTTTAAATGCCAAATGCTCTAGAAAATGAGCTACCCCAGTTTTGCCATCTGGTTCGTCTACACCGCCAACATTGGCATAAGTAACAAAAGAAATTACTGGGGCATCGTGGTTTTCCAAGACAATGAATTTTAAGCCATTATCTAAAGTAAATTCAGTAACTTGTTCTTTGAATCGATCTAGATAAGGTTGAATCGAAGAATTTCCCAAATCCTTTTGGGGTGTGGCTATAGCGGTAAAAGCAAACAAGTTCCAAAATAAACAAGCTACTAACATTATCCCCAGCCAACGCTTAAGGGCGATCGCGCCACAATTATTTTTAGATCGAAGGTACAATTGTTTTAATTTACTAAATTTCATTCCAGAGTTCCAGAAATTACTCGTATTTGCCTTGATTGGCATATTTATTTTAAGCAACAAGTACTATAAACTGCCAAAAAAAAGGCGAAGCCCTCATTATTAAACGATGAAGGCTTTGCTGTTTTAGTATTTTTAGACTATGTAAAATTTATAGCCCTAAAAAACTAAACATCCTCGACTGCAACAATACTGATGTAATTAATTTTAGTGTTTTCACCACCCATAGCGTCAACAGTCAATCTACCATCAGTCACATCTACCGTAACCGTACCAGTAGAGAAAGCTTGCGCTCCCAAAGGTAGGAAACCGTTGACTTCAGAGCCAGTGGGAACAAAGTTGGAAATTGCTGTTTGTCCTTCGACATTAATAACGTGGCTGCTATCAAAGAAATCGGAATCTCCTACGCCAACAGTTACTTCATAAGTACCGTTTTCTAGAGCGTGTTCCCAAGCAGCAGGAGTAGTAACCGCCAGTTCGGAATTGCCCAACCCTGTAGGATATTGTAGATGAATCAAAGAATCTCTGACTGGTTCTTGGAAAACCCCACCTTGTCCGTCATTAAAGAGAGTATTGCGATCGCGTGCGTTGGCAAATAAGTCGATCGGAGTTGGATTTTCGCTGCCCGCACTGTCTTGAGTTACCCAACCAAATCCTCGCTCTGTATTGTAGGCTGCACCGACATCTCGGACAAACCCGTTGGTAGGAGTTACCGTAGGAGTGCCGAAGTTAATATTGATCCCCCCTGCTATGGGTTCGACAGTTTCTACTACCCCACCACCTTCTACGGGAATGGCTACTTCGGTGGGAATTTCGATCGGTGTAATATTTACAGGAGGATCGCTAATTTCTCCTTCGGTAGCAGGAGCGATTTCAATAAAGTTAAGTTTGGTATTCGATCCGCCAATGGCATCAACAGTTAATTGACCATCGGTAACTTCGACAGTAGCAGTTTTCACTGCAAACAAGTTATCTTCTGTAGGAACAAAACCAGAAATAATCGTATTCCCTTCAATATTAATCACATGATTGCTATCAATAAAATCTGGATCGCCCACGCTGACGGTAACTGTATATTCACCGTTAGCTAGTTCGTATTCCCAAGCAGCAGGGGTTCTAATGGCATTCTCATTTTCAAAAGCATCTGAATATTGCAAATGAATCAGAGAATCAAAAGTATCTTCTTGAAGGCTGTTGCGATCGCGAGTATTGGGGCTAATGTTGATCGCGGTTGGGTTTTCATCGCCAACGCTATCTTGAGTTATCCAACCATAACCCCTAGTTTCATTATATCCAGCACCAATATCTTGAATAAATCCTTCTGGAGAAAAGGCTGAAACGGGAGTAAAGTTAACTTTAATAGTTTCTCCTTCACTACTACCATCGCCATCGCCAGAGTCTACAGGAATCTCTTCTCCTTCTCCACCATTGGTATCATCAGTTTCTACATTAAAAGTAACCGTACCGTCGTGTTCTATTTCGCCACCTACAGGAGTAAAACCTTGTTGCAAGCTAAAGGTAAAGTCAGTTTCTTCTGTGATGTTAAATCCTACCTGAAACTCATCAGAAACAGGTTCGACTTCGCTATCTACTCCCGCCAATTCGTATCCTGCTGCCGATTCTAATAAAGGTAAATCTAAAAAGACACTAGTAACCCCCGATTCCACCATCAAATTTTCCCCTTGCTGGGTAATTGTGGCATCGATACGAGTATCACCAACATCAGCACCCTGCAAATTCTCATCCCCTAAAGCCGAAGCAAATTCGGGAGACAATAACAAATCGGCACTACTTAACTCCAAGCGATCGTCAGTTATAGATAATAAACCAGGATTGGAAACATCAAATAAAATAGCTCCCGTATCTTCGTTGTCGGCTACGAAAAAACCGCTATTCCCATCGCTAACCCTAGCAGCATCGAAGCCAATAGAAAAATCTCCGACGGTTACTTGAGATTCATCGCTCACACCTTCAGTTTCTTCTGGATTTGTTGGAGGCAGATCCTCTCCACCATTTTCTCCTGTTTCTCCTTCCCCAGCAGGGGCAATTTCGACAAAAGTTAATTTAGTATTTTCACCACCAACCGCATCAATAGTTAACTTACCGTCAGTTACTTCAACTTCTACAGTATTTTCAGCGAATAAACTGTCTTCTGTAGGAACAAAACCAGCGATCGCCGATTCCCCTTCGACATTAACTACATGATTGCTATCAACAAAATCTGGATCGCCTACTCCAACCGTTACTAAATAAGTTCCATTAGCAATATCGTATTCCCAAGCACTAGGAGTTTTAATGGATACTGCTGCAATTGGACTAATTAAGTTGGGGGGATATTGCAGGTGAATTAAGCTATCTTCTGTAGAAATATTATCTGAATCGCGATCGCGTGTATTACTAGAAATATCTATAGGTTCGGGATTGCCATCGTCCAAACTACTTTGAGTTACCCAGCCGTAACCTCGCTCGGCACTGTATTCTGCTCCCGAATCGGTAATGAATCCATCTAGTGTCACAGAACTGTCAGGAGCAAAATTAACTTTTATTACCATTTAATATACTCTATTCTATGCTGTATTTGTGGGATTTTTACAACAGAGTATACAGGATTGACTAAGGAACTCCAAGAATGTATTTGAAGTGTAACAATTAAGAAAAACTTTGATATATCTTGTATGTTTAGATTATTTTTTTCAATATATGGTTTATCTTCGATCGCGATTAATATTTTGGAAAAATATTAATCAAAATCTCTCAAATCAAAGTATCAAGAGATACAAGAATTATCCAACTATTATAGGCGGTTTACTTGTGGATTTTATAGCTAAGAGCTTGGTAATAGCTTGCTAAGATTTCTTTCAAAAAACACTTTAAGTAATTACTAAAGATTATTGTTTGATTAATAGCAATTAAAACAAATTAATTAACTAAACAAGATAAATTGAATCCAAACTAAATCGCCTCTAAAATTTTTGCAGTTTCAATTAACCCGCACAAACTATCTTGGGTTTAATTTTCATAATTCCGTTACGTTGAAAAAGAATACTAATTCCCAAAAAAGCCCTATCTTGGTCATAAGTCTGGATGTAATCTCCTTGATTAGATTCTGAGATAGAATCTCGCTCGATAGCTTCAGCTAAATCGATTAATTGACCCTGACACCAACGTTTAGTGGAATCTCGGTCTAAAGTCGCGCTACCTAAATGTTGTAAAACCACACTAGGTTCGATTAACCTGAAAGTCTGCTGTTCGATCTGGCGTTCTATTTCCTCGAAAGTGATGCTGTCATCGATATACATGCCGCAACTTTCAGTCCGAACCAGATGAGCTAAAGTACCACCAACTCCCAGCATTTTACCCAAGTCACGGGCGATCGCTCTAATATAAGTACCAGGACTACATTTGATCTCTACTGTTAGTTCCCAAGCTGGAGATTGACTGATTTCAATTAAATCTAAAGAATAAATCGTAATTTTTCTGGGTTCAATTACTATTTCTTCACCTTTTCTGGCTAATTCGTAGAGTTTTTTTCCGTTTTTTTTGATAGCACTATAAATAGGTGGAACTTGTTCTATTGTGCCGATAAAAGTATTTAAACTGTTAATAATTTGAGTTGATGTTAAATTAATATCTTCTACCCGAGCGATAATTTCTCCTTCTAAATCATCGGTAGTAGTAGTTATTCCCAAACGGATGCGAGCTTGATATGCCTTTGATTCTGGTAAAAATTGCAACAGTCTAGTTGCTTTCCCTACTGCTATGGGCAGAACTCCAGTGGCTGCGGGATCTAGAGTACCTCCATGTCCAATTTTCTTCGTGTTTAATATTTTGCGCAACTTGGCAATGCAGTCATGGGATGTCAAACCAGCAGGTTTATTCAGATCGATCAAGCCAAACATGTAATAATTATCCTAATTGCCTTCTTGCTAACTAGAAGCAATTTTAGCTGAAATGTCCATCATTGTAGTAATTTCATAACAAAATCAATTGCTGAGAAATGTAAAAAAGTATACTTTTATTGTTAAACATAGATGTTATTTGAGCTAAGATTGTTTATATAAAGTTTGAACTTACATAATCTGTCTTTATGAAGATTGCTTTAATTTATCATAATGGCATTCAGACAGCGATCTTTTAATAACTACACTCGATTCTCGACCGTCACTTTTGAATGAAAACCAATCCAACAACCAAACAATATCATTTACAAGTTAAGACTGAATTAGAAGCTCTTAAAGAAGTGCTACAGTGGTTTGAAGGTTTAGTTTTTCCTCATGTTCCCCAAAAAATGGGCTGGCAGTGTGAAGTTGCATTAGTAGAAGCATTTACCAATGCAGTGCGTCATGCTCATTGTAATCTACCTCAAAATACTCCCATAGATATAGAAGTAGAATTACTACCCAAATTTTTAGAAATGAGAATTTGGGATCGAGGAAATTCATTCGATCTCAATGCTAAGTTACTTAAAGGAGAACAAGAAGTAGACTCAATGGATAAAGAAGGGGGTCGAGGATTGCAATTTATCAAAAAATTGACTGATGAATTACAATACCTCAACTTACCAAACCATCGTAATTGTTTGATAATGCGAAAAAAATACGCTGGTGCTTAAATTTCATCAAAAGCTCGTTCGATCAATCTTCTAGCTAAAGTTTGAGTGCCAGTATGTTCGTAGTAATTGGTAGACATATCAATAAAAGCAGCTACATAATCTAGCTTATCATCAGAAAATTCTAAAAAACCTTGTAAATTACTCATAACTTTTTGTGGGTCTAGGTCTTTACTAGCTACAAAATCTGCCATCCAACCTTTGACGGAATCAAAACTTTCGCCAATAAAGTCTAACTTGCCTCTAGCATTTCCTCCTGGAATTGCTTCTTCTACTTCTTTAAAAGTGGAATTAGATTCCAAATCGCGGGGACTAATACCACCTAGAACAGATTGAGCTTTGAGCAAAAAATCAGGTCCTAAAGGAATTAAACCATCTACGCAAACTAGAGCAGCCATTCTCATCAAAGACTCTCCACTGTAGTCTCCTAATGCTCCGACAAAATCGCCAATACTATCCCCTGGGATGCCATTAATTTGGCAAAATGCTACTAACTCTACTACTAATTTAATCGATAAGTCAAGAGCTTGTGCTTTGTCGGGGTTGGGGGTAACCTTACTCAATAAGCCACCAATTAAAGGGATTTTGTCTCCTACCTTATTGGCTAATGCCGCCGTACCCAAAGCTTTATCAGTGCGATCTACGGTTTGATAGAGCCACATAGCGCGACGATATCCTTGAGACTTGTCGTTATATAGCCATACCGCTCGCTCGCCTATTTGCTGGATTAGATCCTCATCATCTTCTCCTGTGACTTTGCGGATAGTATTCACAAAACCTACAGTATTTTCCCACTCACCAGGGACAATGTTATCCAGTGACTTAAGCATCATAGTGGTGAGATTTCTTTCTGGTAAATTATCTACCAATTCAAAAATTGATTCGCTCACTGCTTGCTCCTTAAAATATTAAAGTTTTTCGCTCGATCGGGACTTTTATTTGAGTTTGGACAATCCTCTGAGATCGAATTTCCCCAGCCATTTTTGGCGATCGCTGGCACTAAAAGAAGAATTTTTAGAACGAATTTTTACTTGATAGCGATCGCTAACTAATACTGCTGTCCCACTGTTGCCTTGCTCGATCGCGGGAAAACCTTGAATCTGGTTATTACTATCTTGATATTTATTGAGAGTACTAGGATTATTTAAAGTATCGGAAATCGATAAAATAGCAATTTCTTCACCATCTTTTTTTAATTTAGCTTGAGCAAAACCTTGTTTTTCTTGAGAATAAACTCGCTCGTAACCGCTACCACTATCGGGAAAATAGCGGTTAAAACTACTGCCTGATTGAGAATCTTTGGCTACTGCTGATGCCCCTCTGCTCGTACTTTCTTGTTGCGCTCCGTCAAACCGAGAAGGAGCTTGGGTAGCACAGGAAGTTAATAACAAACAGCTAGTTAACAAAAATGCTGCTAAGAATTTACGTAAACTAATCATATTGGATCTGTTGACATAGGTTATCTTGATTTCGGCGTTGCCTATTTTTTAGTCTTTAGAATCTAACAACTACCTTTTTTATTGTGGAACTTTCTCAAGCAAGTCCAGCTAACTATTATTAATAATTAACGTCTAAACCTATATTTTTAGGACAGATCTAACAGATCTATTGGTTTATCGGTCAAATTTCTGACAGACTAACTCTCCAGGACTACCAGATTTCAAAGGAATAGGATATTTGCCTTTACGGGTAACAGTGCGATCGCGACAGTTGTAGATTTCG